>CALJLC010000417.1 GCA_937982605.1 uncultured Gemmatimonadales bacterium
CTTCCAGCGAGAGGTCTCCGCGCAGTCGCCGCTCGTTGTGGCAGCGTACGCAGTACTCCTCGACGAGGTCGTCGAGGGCCGCGGCGTGGGCGGACCGGCCTTCGAGCTCCGTGGGCGGGACCGGGTCCGCCGCCGGGGCACGGGCGCCCGCGAGCCCGAGGACGAAGAGGCCCGCCATCAGCAGGGCCGTGCCATGAGCGTTCATGGCCCGAATATGCTCGGCGATGCGAAGGCCGGCCAGCGGCCCGTGCGGGCGCTTCGGCGACGCCTCCTCGGGGAGACTGAAACGGGCCCCCCGCGCGGCGCGCGAGGGGCCCGTGGAGGCGGCGCCCGCACCGTTGTCGCGAGGCCCGCCGTGTCGGTGGGTCCGGTTACTCGACCACGACCGTCCCCGACATCGCGGCCCCGTGGATCGTGCAGGTGTAGCCGAACGATCCGGCCGTCGAGAAGGTGCGCATGAACGAGGCGCCGTTGCCCTGGTCCCCGGAGTTCGGGCCCGACGCGAAGGTCACGTTGTGCGTGACGGAGCCGACCCAGTCCCAGGTGACCGTGCCGCCCACGGCGATCCGGGCCGAGCTCGGATCGAAGAAGTTGTCGTCGACGTTCACGGAGGCCGTGGTCGGCGGCGGCGTCACCGACTCACCCGTCGCGGTGAACGTCACGGGAGAGCCGGTGGCCCCGGTCACGGCCGCCTGGAGCGAGTTGCCGCCGGCCGTGGCGCCGAGCGTCCACGTGGCCGAGGCCTGGCCGTTGGCGCCGGTCGTCGAGGAGGCCGGGTCCACCGAGCCGCCTCCGGCGGCGACGGTCCATGTCACGGTCTGCCCCGAGAGGGCGCTCCCGTCCCGGGTCACGGTCACGACCACGGGGTTCGGCAGCGCCGCGCCGGCGTCGCCGGTCTGCGCATCGCCGCTCGTCTTGGCGAGGACGGGGTCGGACTCCTGAGGTGTCGTGCCGTCGTCGCCGCACGCGGCCGCGACGAGCACGAGGGCCAGGGTGAGGACACGGTAGCTGAGCTTCATCGACGATTCTCCCGGATGAGGGTGGGGGTCGGGGGAAGTGGGCAATTGAAAGGTATACGTGCATGCAAGTGACGCCTTACCGATTTGTAGGTCAGGGAACCGGCCCGGGGCGCCGGGGTGTGCGGCGCCATGAGCCCGTACTCCACCCGCCCGCCGCACCCGGGACGTCACGCCTCGTTGCGCGCGGCGGCCCGACCGCGCCCGCGGATCGCCGCCCCGTCGGTCGCGCGCCGTCGGATCGTGGCGCTCCACGGTCTGCTCCTGCTCGTCGGCTGCGGGGCCACGGAGCCCGACGTGGGCGACGCGCCGATAGCCAGGGTGTGGCGGGCCGACGTCGCCGGGGTTGAGGAGACCACGCTGCAGCTCGCGCCGGGCGGAAGCGCCGTGCTGGTCGAGGCGGTGCTCGACGTCGAGTCGTGCCTGGCGCGGACCGGAAGCTGGAGCCGCAGCGGGGATCGGCTGGCCCTCGCGCTGCAGGCGAGCGCGACCACGCCGGCCGAGGAGCGCAGCTACGACGTGCAGGTCTACCCCGACAGCCTCGTGCTCGTCGAGGGGGGCGCCCGGACTTCGTTTCGTCCGGCCAGCCGGGTGCCGAGCTGCGTCGAGTACGGCTTCGGGAGCTGGACGGGCACGCTCCGCGCGGACGTCGACGGCGTGACGCAGGACTTCGACGACGTCGCGGTGCGCGCCACCATCGCTTCGGGCGGCCTCGAGATCACGAGCCGGTTCCGGCCGTGCCCGGCGTGTGAGCCGGAGGCGGTCGAGCTGCTCCTGGTGCTCGACGCGTCGCCGGGCCAGCTGGAGGCCGGGGCCTACACCGTTCAGAACGTCCCCGGCGCGACGATGACCTTCTATGCGCTGCACGACACGCATCCGGCCGACTCGGCCTTCCCCGGCTTCGACACCAGCCGGCTCTCGCCGCCCGGGAGCTTCACGCTCACGGCCGTCGCGGTCGATCGTGTGGCGGGGACCTTCTCCTTCCGGGCCAATCCGATCGCCGACGGGCTGAACGCTCCGGACGGCCGCACGACGGTCCTCGTCACCGACGGCGTCGTCGACCTGAGCTACCGGTAGGCTCGGCCGGGCCCTCGGGCGGGTCGGTCCGCGGGCGGGGCGTCCGGATTGACAAGGACGGCGCGGGCCCGTCGCTTCGCCGCAGGCTCACCGTCTCGTCCGCTCCAGTCCCGTCCGCTACCCGAGGACCCCGTGGCCCCTCGACGCCTCCCGATCCGGACCCGGGCCCGCTCCCGTGGGGCCCCCGCACCTTCGGCGACTTTCCCCCTCGCCGCGGCGCTTCTGGCGGGCTTCGTGGCCGTCTCCGCCGCGCCCCACGCCGCCGGGGCCCAGGCGACCCCGCCGGCCGAGCCCCCGCCCGAGTGGGAGGCGACCGCGATCGACTACTCGAACGTCCCGTACCCCCATCCCGTGCGATACCTGCCCGTGCGGCTCTACGGGCAGGACCACCGGATGGCGTACATGGACGTCCCCGCTCGTGGAACGCCCAACGGCCGCACCGTGGTGCTCTTCCACGGGATGAACTTCTACGCGGCGGCGTACGAGCCCACGATCGAGGCGCTCGCCGACGCCGGCTTCCGCGTGCTGGCGGTGGACCGGCTGGGGTACGGCCGTTCGTCGAAGCCGGACGTGCACTACAACCTCCACATGCCCGCCCGCAACACGAAGGCGCTACTCGACACGCTCGGCGTCGAACGGGCGGCCATCGTGGGCCATTCCATGGGCGGCATGGTCGCGACCCGTTTCGCCTTCACCTATCCGGAAGCGACCTCGCACGTGGTGATGGTCAACCAGATCGGGCTCACCGACCCCCGTCCCGGCGGCGGCTGGACCGATCCGCAAGCGGCATACGAGAGCGCGCTGCGGACCTCGTACCGCTCGGTGCTGATCGGCCACCAGCGCTACTACCCGCGAGGCTGGAAGCCCGAGTACCTGCACTTCGTGAAGGTCCAGTACGGGCTCACGCTCTCCGGAGACTGGCCGCGCATGGCCCGGGTGCGCGCCGCCCAGCGACGCATCCTCTACGAAGATCCCGTGGTCTACGAGTGGCAGCACATCGGCACGAAGGCGCTCGTCATCGGCGGGGCCGACGACCGGCTCGTCTCGGACTACCCGGCCGCCGCGCGCCACGTGGCCGAGGAGCTCCGGAACGCGGAGCTGGTGATCTTCCCCGAAGTCGGCCACGCGCCACACTTCGACAACCCGGCCGAGTACCACGCCGAGCTGATCCGCTTCCTGCGCTCCGACCCCGACGAGCCCGCCGATCAGGCGTGGCGGCGCGACATCGGCACGCCCGAGCAGCGCTCCGCACTCGTCGACTCGATCCTCGCGATGACGGTCCGGCGCGAGGCGTGGAGCCCGGTCAAGGAGGCCAACCTCGGCTACGATCCGCTCGCCGAGATGGAATCGGTGCGCGGCGAGGTCGTAAACGCCTCGAGCGAAGAGGAGCTCTTCTACGCGCTCACCAAGCTCAGCAACATGCGTCGCGACTCCCACCTCTCGGTCGAAGGGGTCCCGGGGGGCGTGTTCGGCACCGAAGCGCCGGAGGCGAGGGCCGCCATCCACGTCCTGCCCGACTACACCGACATGGACCGGCCCGACTTCTTCGTGGCCGGAGTGGATCCGGCGAAGGTCGCCGCGGCGGGGATCGCGGTCGGCGACCGCGTCGTCGCGGTCAACGGTCGCAACGCCCGCGAGGTCGTCGACGCGTTCAGGCCGTGGACACGGCACTCCTCGAAGCAGGGGCTGCTCTGGAACGTGGCCCGCGACATCCCCCTCCGACTCCCCACCACCTCACCCGCGATGTACCGGCCGACGCTCGACCTGGAGCTCGAGCGCGCGACCGGCGAGCGGTACACGGCGTCGCTCGCGTACTTCCCGCCGGACGAGGTCCGGATCGAGCACGGAGAAGCCGAGCTCTATCCCGGATTCAGCCCCGTGCTCGAACGCTTCAACTTCCGTGTGCTCCGACCGGACGACGGCCGCTCGATCGTGCTGCTGCAGTGGCTCGACTTCGAGGACGATCTGATCCAGGACGTGATGGACCTCATGGAGTACGCGGAGCGTGAGCAGATCCTCGATCACATGCTCGTGATCGACGTCACGGACTCGAGCGGGGGTTCGCGCGGCGCGTACGCCATCCAGAGGCTCGTGGACCGGCCGTTCCGCACGACCTTCGGCAACATCCGCATCAGCGACGCCGGCGAGGCGATGATCCGCGCCTGGGCGGCGGAGCCCGACGACCTGGACGCACCGGACATCTTCGGGCTCAACGAGAGCGGGAGCTGGCTCCACGAGTGGGCGCGCACCGACGCGCTCGCGGCGGTGGAGCGGGGGGACGACTACACCGAGGCGACGCCTTTCAAGCTGGCGCACCTGCCGAAGGGCTCCGACGGCATCATCCACCCGGCTCCGGTGCACTTCACCGGCCCCGTCGCCATCATCGGCGGACCGCGCGGCGGATCGCATCTCGACCAGTTCGTCTCGATGTTCGCCGACAACGACCTGGCGTTCACGATCGGGATGCCGACGGGTGGCTACTCGAACACGTGGGAGGCCGAGGAGGTGCTGAGGCTGCCGGGGAGCGGTCGACCTCTGGTGCGCTTCATGTGGAACGTCGGGCACACGCTCCGGCCCAACGGGGAGATCCTCGAGGGCAACGCGGTCGAGCCCGAGGTCTACGTGCCCCTGACGCGCGAGAACTTCCGCACGTACCACCGCGACCTGCTCGAGGCGGCGATCCGGCGCCTCGGCGGGCCGATCAGCTGACGCCTACTCGGTGACGCTCAGGCCGCAGGGCTCGTAGGTGATGGCGCGCTGGCTCTCGAACCACACGCCGCACGGGTTGCCGTTCTGCAGCACCCCCTTGAGGTCCAGCGATCCGTCTTCGAGGTCGCGCTCGTACAGGCCGTCGATGATGCCCCGGCGGTAGGTGACGAGCTCGACGAGCCGTCCGTCGACGAACCAGCGACGGGGGCCGTCGAAGTCGCCGTCGACGTAGCTGCCTTCCTCGTACAGATCGCCGGTCTCCCAGTACGCGCGGTACGGGCCTTCGCGACGACCCGCCACGTACGTCCCCTCCTCGAAGAGCTCGCCGCTCTCGAAGTACGACTCGAAGGGCCCGTGGCGGACCCCCTGCCGGAACGTCTCCTTCCCGGTCACGTTGCGGTCCCGGAAGTACGACTCGAACGGCCCGTGGTACGCGCCGGACCAGAGGCTCAGGCGCTGCGCCGCGGCCCCGGTGCGACCGGTGAAGGTGGCGAAGGCCACGCCGGAGAACGGCTGGCGCGTTTCGGGGTCCAGGTAGATGCCGTCCTGACGGACCAGCTCGTCGACCGTGCGGTCGGTCGGCCCCAGAAGGAAGGCGAGCGCCACGACGACGCCGATGGCGGCCACCTGCCAGAGCGTGGGGATGGGGCCGAGGCCTCTGGGTTCGCGTCGGGTGGGGTCGAGTTCGGCCATGATCCGTCGGGGCACCGGGAAAAACTGCGCAACGATAAGGCGCGGACGCTCTGTAAACAAATGTTTTCTTCTTAGATTCCTGCCGATGACGCATCTGGCACTCCGGAGGCCCCCGTGCTCCCCGTAGCGCGCAGGAAAACCGTCCAGGTCGACGTGGACGGCGTGAGGATCGGCGGCACCGCGCCCGTCGTGGTGCAGTCGATGACCAACACGGACACGGCGGACCCGGAGTCGACGCTCGAGCAGGTGAAGCTGCTCGCCGACGCGGGCTCGGAGCTGGTTCGCGTCACGGTCAACAACGACGCCGCCGCGCAGGCGGTGCCCGAGATCGTGTCGCGGCTCCGGGCCGACGGGTACCGCACGCCGATCGTCGGCGACTTCCACTACAACGGCCACCTCCTCCTGACGAAGTACCCGGACACCGCCCGGGCCCTCGCCAAGCTGCGCATCAACCCGGGCAACGTCGGCACGAAGCACCGGGACGCGAACTTCACGCAGATCGTCGAGGTCGCCATCGAGTTCGACAAGCCGGTACGCATCGGCGTCAACTGGGGCTCCCTGGACCAGCGGCTCCTCACCGAGCTCATGGACGAGAACGCCGCGCGTCCCGATCCGAAGGACGCGCAGGAGGTGCTGCTCGAGGCGCTCGTCGAGAGCGCGCTCCGCTCCGCCAGGCTGGCCGAGGAGATCGGCCTGGGGCACGACCGCATCGTCATCTCGACGAAGGTCTCCTCCGTGCGCGAGCTGATCTCGGTATACCGCATGCTCGCCGCCCGCTGTGACTACCCGCTGCACCTGGGGCTCACCGAGGCCGGCCTCGGTGCGAAGGGCATCGTCGCCACGACGGCGGGGCTCGCGCCGCTTCTCCTCGACGGCATCGGCGACACGATCCGGGTCTCACTGACGCCGAAGCCGGGCGGGGACCGGGCCGAGGAGGTCCGCGTCGCCGAACAGGTGCTGCAGTCGCTCGGGATCCGCCACTTCGAGCCGCAGGTGACGTCGTGTCCCGGGTGCGGGCGCACGACGAGCACCTTCTTCCAGGAGATGGCCGAGGACATCACCGACTACATCCGCGAGATGATGCCGGTCTGGCGCGTCGACTATCCGGGCGTCGAGGAGATGGACGTGGCGGTGATGGGGTGCGTGGTCAACGGGCCCGGCGAGTCGAAGCAGGCCAACATCGGAATCTCGCTGCCGGGCACCTTCGAGGAGCCCAAGGCACCGGTCTACGTCGACGGGGAGCACACCGTCACGCTCAAGGGCGAGGGGCTGGTCGACGAGTTCAAGGAGATCCTGCGGGAGTACGTGGCCCGGACGTACGGCGCGGGGGAACCGGTCGCGTAGCCGCTCCCGGCGGGCCCGCCCGAAGGCCCGGCTCGACCGCGGGACGGGGCGACGGTCGCCGTCCGCCCGAGGGGACACCGGGTGTCTCTCAGGGGACAGCCGCCCGGACGCGCGCGGCACCGAAGCGTGCCGGACGTGTAGGAATCATGCGGATTGAGGCTGTCCGACGCCCGTGGCATGTCCCTTGCGCCCCGGGGGGGCAGGAACGAGATCCGGATGGGGGTCCGGAAAGGAAGGGGGAATGAACCGCCAGATCGGCCAGAGTTGTGTGCTCGCGGTGATGCTCGCGGGCTCGGCCGTCGTCGCTCCCGGCGCGCTCAGCGCCCAGGGCGGCGACGGCTTTCTCTTCAGGGAACCGCGCGTCACGCTCGAGTTCGAGACCGGCTACGGGTGGCAGCGCGCGGCCAGCGATCTCTTCGACCAGGTCATCGCCGACCATACGCTGCGCCGCCGGGACTTCGACGCTCCCTACATCGGCGGCGAGCTCGGGGTGCGCCTTTCGGACCGTTTCGACCTGGCCTTCTCGGTCGGGTGGCAGGGCGGCTCCACGCAGTCCGAGTACCGGGACTTCATCGGAGACGACGGCCTGCCCATCCTGCAGACCACGTCGCTCGAGCAGGTGCCGGTCGTCGCGAGCGTGAAGTTCTATCCCACGGGGCGCGGCCGGCAGATCGGGCGCTTCGCGTGGATCCCGCGCACCGTGGCCCCGTTCGTGGGCGCGGGCGTCGGCATCGTGAACTACAACTTCGAGCAACTCGGCGAGTTCATCGACTTCACCACCGACGAGATCTACTACGATCGCGTCGTGTCGGACGGCAGCGCGTTCCTGGCCCGGGCCCAGGCCGGGGTCGCGATCTCGCTCGCCAGCCAGTTCGAGCTCACCTTCGAGGCACGCTACAACTGGGCCGACGACCCGCTCGAGGGCGGCTTCGTCAACTTCCAGCCG
>CALJLC010000418.1 GCA_937982605.1 uncultured Gemmatimonadales bacterium
CGCAGCCGACCGCGTCCCAGTCGGAGCCGTCGTATCCCTCCTGCTCGAGCTCGGTCAGGAGCCCGGTCCAGGCGGTATGGTCCCACCCGTCGGGATGGGCCTCGATGAAGTCGTTCAGATGCTGTTCCATGCGGATCCTCCAGGCCCCCCCCGGGGCCGTCATGCGTGTACGCCGTGGGCAGTCCCACTGGAGAATGGTATCGCAAAACAGGTCCCTTGGAAGGCCCGTTACACGAGGGTGGCAACGGGGTTCAGCACCGCTGCGCTTTACGCCATTTTCCGTGCCGGCACGCTGCCCCGTTCCGTACCAGCCCCGCCCCCATGACCGCCGTACTCGAGCGCAATCAGCCGCTTCCACCCGCGATCTCCCGGCTCGCCGAAGTCGCCCACAATCTCGCCTGGTCCTGGAATCGGGACGCCGCTCGGCTCTTCGAGGAGATCGACCCGGTGCTGTGGGCGCAGGTGCGCCACGACCCCGTGCGACTGCTGCGGGACGTCGAGGCGTCGCGGCTGTCGGCGCGCGCGGCCGACCCCGACTTCCTGAGCCGCTACGGGCGCGTCGTCGACGACCTCGAGGCGCTCGGCTCGGACGAGGGGACGTGGTTCGCGACTCACCACGCGGGCGCGGCCAGCGGGCCGGTGGCGTACTTCTGCGCCGAGTTCGCCGTTCACGACTCGATCCCGATCTACTCGGGCGGGCTCGGCATCCTGGCCGGCGACCACGTGAAGAGCGCCTCCGACCTCGGGATCCCTCTCGTCGGCGTGGGCCTGCTCTATTCCCGCGGGTACTTCGACCAGCGCTTCGACGACGAAGGGTGGCAGCTCCACCACGACGAGGTCTTCGACCCCGAGCTCCTGCCGCTCACCCGGCTGCACCCCGCGGACGGCTCGGGTCTCGCCTCCGTCGAGGTCGAGGGCCGGACCGTCGAGCTCGGCGCCTGGGAGATGCGGGTCGGCCGGAGCCGGCTCGTGCTGCTCGACTCCGACCTCCCGCAGAACGACGACCTCGACCGTGTCCTCACCGGTCGGCTGTACGAGGCCGGCGAGGAGCTCCGCCTCAAGCAGGAGTGGATCCTCGGCGTGGGCGGCGTGCGCGTGCTCGCGGCGCTCGGGATCCGACCCGGCGTGTGGCACGCCAACGAGGGGCACGCCGCGTTCATGATGGTCGAGCGGGCGCGGGTCGCCATCGAGGAGAGCGGGCGGCCCTTCGCGGAGGTGGTCCCGGAGATCCGGGCCTCGACCGTGTTCACGACGCACACCCCGGTGCCCGCGGGGCACGACAACTTCTCGGACGAGCAGATCGAGACCGTGCTCGGCGCCGTGTGGGAGCCGCTCGGCCTCGATCGAGACGCGTTCATGGCGGTCGGCTTCGCGCACGAGACCGGGGAGGGACGGTTCCACATGACCGCCACGGCGATCCGGCTGGCGCGCGGCGTCAACGGCGTCTCCCGGAAGCACGGCCGCGTGACCCGAGAGATCTGGGCGCCGCTGTGGAGGGGTCGGGACGCCGAGGAGGTCCCGATCGGGGCCGTCACGAACGGCGTGCACCGGTGGACGTGGATGGCGCCGGAGATCCAGGAGCTGCTCGATGAGGAGCTCGGAGAGTGGTGGACCCACCGCGTCGGTGACGCCGACGTCTGGGACCGGGTGCTCGAGATCGACCCGGGTCGCGTCTGGGAGCTGCACCGTCGGATGAAACGGGCCAGCGCCCGCTTCCTCACCGAAGAGGCCCGACGCCGGTGGAAGGGTGTCTGGGGCAAGCATCGCCACCTCGTGGCGTCCGGGCCTCTCCTGGACCCGGAGGTGCTCACGCTCGGCTTCGCACGTCGCTTCGCGACGTACAAGCGCGCCGAACTGCTGCTGCGGGACGAGGAGCGGCTGCTCGATCTCATCACCGACGCGCGGCGCCCGGTGCAGCTCATCTTCGCCGGCAAGGCGCATCCCGCCGACGACGACGGGAAGCGGGTGCTCCAGCGCGTCTACCGCCTGTCGCACGACCCGCGCTCGGAGGGGCGGGTCGCCTTCGTGCAGGACTACGAGATGCACGTGGCCCGGGCGCTCTTCGCCGGCGTCGACGTCTGGCTCAACGTGCCCCGGGTGCCGAAGGAGGCGTCGGGGACGAGCGGCATGAAGGCCGCGCTGAACCTCGTGCCCCAGCTCGGCACCCTCGACGGCTGGTGGGCGGAGGGGTACGACGGCGAGAACGGGTGGGCGATTCCCGCTCCTCCCGACCCCCAGGACCCGGACGAGTCGGACTGGGAGCAGCTCTTCCGCCTTCTCGAGGAGGACGTCGTGCCCCGCTGGCACGACCGCGACGCCGACGGGGTGCCCCAGGCGTGGGTCCGGACGATGAAGCGGGCCCTCTGGGTGGCCGGCCGCGACTACACCACGGACCGAATGCTGCGCGACTACGCGGAGACGCTCTACGTGCCGGCGTGGCGGGGCCGATCCGAGCCCGACGACCCACCCGACGCGTAGGCCGCCTCCGGCTACTCCGTGGCCGGCTCCTCGGCGCCGGCCAGGGCGGGCGTGTACTTGTGGAGCATGTTGCGCCACGTGGGCCAGTCGTGCTTCCACTCGGTGCCCCACGAATCGACCCGGTTCGGGATGCCCTTCGAGCCGAGGATCGAAGCCACCCGCCACGACTCGCCGATGTCCTCCTGCGCCCCTTCACCGGAGGCGAGGAGGACGAAGCACGATCGGAGCGCCTCGAGCCGCGGACCCTCGAGGTGGGGCAGGAAGTGCACCGGGGAGGCGCGGAAGAAGTCGTCGGTGGTGGGCGCCTTGAGGACACGCGAGAGGTCGGAGGTGCCGCTCATGCACAGCGCCTCGGTAAAGCCGCCGGGACCGCGACACAGCGTGGCGAGCGCGCTCAACGCCCCCATCGACGAGCCGCCCACCAGCATCGGGATCTCGTCGGTGCCGCAGTCGGCCTGGATGGCGGGCACGAGCTCGTAGCCGACGTAGTCCAGGAAGAGGTCGAGCAGCCGCATCTGGTGCTGCGGCGAGCCTTCCTTCGACAGCATCGCGCGACCGGCGATCGAGTCGCACGAGTAGACCTTGATGAGACCGGCCTCCAGGTACGGCGCGAGCGTGTCGATGACGAGGAAGCGCTCGATCTCCTCCGCGTCGCCGCCCGCCGTGGGGTAGATGAGGAAGGGGATCCCCACCTCTCCCCAGCGCGCGACCGAGACCTCACGTCCGAGACGCTCGGAGTGCCAGGAGTCCGTGAGCTTCACGCCGCCCCCCGGGCCGCGCCCGGCCCCTCGATCTCCCGCCACTTCTGGATCCGGTCGAAGAAGAGCCCGGTGAACTCCTCCACCTCGTGCTCGGGGAAGAGCGCCGCCACCTTCTGACGGACCGCGTCGCGGGCCTGGTCGCTGCCGAACCACTCGCTGGCCACCTCCTCGAGGTCGGCCAGGTGGGTGGCGCAGAACTCCTCGAAGCGCTCGGTCTGGAAGCGCTCGTGCACCAGGGGCATCGCGGCGTCGAGCCGCTCCCTCAGGGTCATCCCCTCCTCGACGACGTCGAAGTAGCGGTGCCAGCCCATCGGGATCTGTCGGCGGCGCGTGGTCGCCGCGAAGACGGACCACCGGATGTTGGCCAGGATGAGCCAGGGGAAGTGGTAGTGCAGCGACGTCACCTGCGAGTCGGGGCAGGGGTTCGCGAAGTCGATCGGATACCAGGTCCCGTCCTGGTGGATCAGCTCGCAGGAGTTGAAGTCCCAGGCGAAGAAGGCGTTGATCAGCAGGGTGGTGTCCCGGATGAGCGAAGCCTCGTCGTCGTCGACGAAGTCTCGCTCGAGCGTGTAGCGGTCGTGCAGCGGCGCGTTCATGTCGTAGAGGACGATGCGCGTCTGCGGACCCAGCCCCACGCAGCGCACGAAGCGGTCGAACGGCAGAACGGCCTCCTGCAGGTGCATGACCGCCGTCCCGCTCTCCTCGTACGCCGCCTTGAGCGCGTCCGCGTCGTCGACCTTGCTCACCGCGCGCCAGCCGCCCCCGTCGTACGGCTTCATGAAGTGCGGATACCCGATCTTCTCACCGATGGCGGGGAGGTCGAAGTGTCGGGCGTACTGACGAAGCGTGCGGTCCAGGTCGGGCAGGCCGTCCGCGTACTCCTTCGGCGGAATCAGCCACGTGCGCGGGATCGGCAGGCCGAACCGGATCATCGCGCAGTAGGTGGTCAGCTTCTCCATCGACTGGACCGACCACGGGTTGTTGAAGACGTACACGTCGTCGAGCAGGATCGCCTTCTTGATCCACTCGCGGCGCGGGTTGTACCAGTGCGTCAGCCGGTCGATCACCACGTCGTGCGGCACGTGCTCCTGGAGGTCGAACGGCTCGATCGTGAGCCGCTCGACCTCGAAGCGGACCCTCTCGCCCTCGAACGGGATCGCCAGGTCCAGCGCCCGCATGATCTCCGTGTAGGCGATCGGCCAGCAGATGTCGGCTCCCAGCGAGAGCCCGATCTTTCGCGTAGCGTCTTTCATGATTCAGTCCGGGGGGTGGCCGGGCGCACTAGTAGCTGTCCGACGGCCGAAATGCCACCGGATACGGCGACCCTCCGCCGGGATTCGGAGCGCCGGGGGTCCGGATCCAAGGCGCGCCGCGGCCACGACGGCTTCCGCCGGGATTCGGGAGCGCCACGGGTCCGGATCCAAGGCGGCGTTGCGGCCACGAGGGCCACCGCCGGGATTCGGGAGCGCCACGGGTCCGGATCCAAGGCGGCGCGAGGAAGGAGTAGCAGCGCTACTTCGACGCAGCGCCAACGCCGGAGACGGGCCCGTGCCGCCCCGAATCAGTAGTAGACCCACCATTTGGGGCCGGGAAAGAGGAACGCCAGCCCCTCCCGGAGGCGGTCCCGCCAGTTCTCCCAGTTGTGCCCGTCGGGCGCCTCGACGAAGCGCACGTCCATGCCGGTCCTGCGCAGCACCGGCGCGAGCGAGCGGTTCTCGTAGATGAGCGACTCGTACGTGCCGCAGCTCATGAAGACGCGCCGGCTCACGGGGACGGGTCGGCTCCGGTACCCGTTCACCATCTCGGCGATCGGATCGAAGATCGGGCTCCGGTCGTGCGGGCCGATGTCGCTGAACGCGAAGGATCCCGACTGCAGGAGGAGCCGCCCGAACACGCCCGGATAGCGGAGGGCGGTGGAGAAGGAAGCGACCGCGCCGAGGCTCGCTCCCATCAGCCCACGGCCGGCGGGCGTGCCGAGCAGCGGCAGCTCGCGCTCGAGCAGGGGCACGAGCTCCTCGGCCACGTAGCGGGCGTGCTCGGGCGAGTCCCGGTACTGCTCCATCCGGTCGGGCGGCTGGGTGAGCGCCACGACCATCCCGGGGATGTCCAGCCGGTGGATCAGGTTGTCGAGGACGGTCTGGAGGCTCGCGAAGCGCAGGTAGTCCTGCCCGTCGTGCACGACGAGGAGCGGGTAGCGGCGAGACGTCCGGAAGCGGGCCGGCCGGTACAGCGTGACGCGCCTCGGCTCGCCGAGCGCCTCGCTCCGCACGACCCGCTCCTCCAGCGACCCCTCAGGCGCCGCCGGATCGGGCTCGATCCACGCCGGCGTCTCGTAGCCGATGGCGTGGGCGACCGAGTTGGCGCCGAAGGGGTCGTGCGCCACGCGCGGGTTGAGCGGGTCCCGGATCCACGTCGAGCGACGTCCGGTCGTGACCTCGAGCTTGTACTCGACGCGCGAGCGCGGCGGCAGGTCGAGCACGTAGAACCAGAGGTCGGTGCCCGCGATGCGCGTGAAGGG
>CALJLC010000419.1 GCA_937982605.1 uncultured Gemmatimonadales bacterium
GCGACCTGCTACTAAGTTGGCCCCTCCGTGACGGCGGCAACGTAGCAGCCGCCGGCCGCCGGTCCCATCCCGACCCCATTGCGCCCGTGACGTACCACAGCGGTCGACACTTCCTCCAGCTCCCCGGCCCGACGAACACGCCCGAGCGCGTGCTCCGGGCGATGGCCCGCCCCACGATCGACCACAGGGGCCCGGAGTTCGCGCGGCTCACGCACCGGCTCCTGGCCGGGCTGCGCGACCTCTTCCGCACCGAGCACGACGTCTTCGTGTACCCGGCCTCGGGGAGCGGGGCGTGGGAGGCGGCGATCGCGAACACGCTCTCGCACGGAGACCGGGTTCTGGTCTTCGAGCAGGGCTTCTTCGCGCAGGGGTGGGCCAGGGTGGCGCGGCGCTTCGGTCTGGACGTCCGCATGGAGCCGTGGGACCCGCGGCGCGGCCTCACGCCGGAGGCGGTCGTCGGCGCGCTGGCCGAGGACGGCGAAGAGCCGACGCGCGCCGTCATCGTCGTCCACAACGAGACCTCCACGGGCGTCACGACCGATCTCGCCGCGATCGGTGCGGCGCTGCGCGCGTCGGGACACCTGGCGCTCCTCTTCGTGGATGCCGTGTCGTCCCTCGCCGCCACCGACCTTCGCCACGACGCCTGGGGGATCGACGTGACGATCTCGGGCTCGCAGAAGGGGCTCATGCTGCCGCCCGGCCTCTCGCTGGCGGCCGTCAGCCCGCGCGCCATGGAGGCGCACGCCTCCGCGAAGCTCCCCCGCTCCTACTGGGACTGGAGCGAGCAGAAGCGCTTCAACGAGGGCGGCTTCTTCCCGTACACGCCGGCCACCAATCTGCTGTTCGGCCTCGAGGAGGCGCTGAAGATGCTCTCGGAGGAAGGCCTCGACGCGGTCTTCGCCCGCCACGACCGCTTCGCCCGCGCCACGCTGGCCGCCGTCGAGGCGTGGGGGCTCGAGGCGTTCCCGCTCGATCCGGCCGAGGCGAGCCGCGCCGCGACCGCCGTACTCGTGCCGGAGGGCCACGACGCGGACGCGTTGCGGGCGGTCATCCTGGAGCGCTTCGACATGTCGCTCGGCACCGGCCTCGGGGACTTCAAGGGGCGGGTCTTCCGCATCGGGCACCTCGGGGACCTGAACGCGCTCACCCTCCTCGGCACGCTCGCCGGCGTCGAGATGGGGCTGGACCTCGCCGGGATCCCGCACCGGCCGGGTGGGGTGGCCGCGGCCATGGGTGTCCTCGCGTCCGAGGCGCGTACGGCGATGCCCGAGCCGGCCGGAGCGTCCGCATGACGGCCCCGCGCCCGACGCCCCGGCGTCGACGTGTCGCGGCGGTCGCCCTGGCCGCCGCGCTTTCCGCCGCGCTCGCGGCGTGCGCCGGAGACCCCTCCGCGCCCCGTGAGCTCAAGTTCGGGCACGTCGGCGAGCCCGGCTCGCTCTTCGCGCTCTCCGCCGACGAGTTCGCCCGGCGCGCCAACGAGCGCCTGCCGGAGGGGTGGGAGGTCGTCACCTACGGCTCGAGCCAGCTCGGCGGCGACGAGCTCCTGCTGCAGAAGATCCGGCTCGGTACCGTCGACTTCGCGCTGCCCTCGACGATCATGTCGTCGCAGATCGACGCCTTCGGCCTCTTCGAGATGCCGTACCTCGTGCGCGACCGCGAGCACATGCGCGCCATCGAGGAGGCCGTGGTCTGGCCGGATCTGGTGCCGCGCGCGGAGTCGGAGGGCTACCGGATCCTGGCGGTCTGGGAGAACGGCTTCCGCCACGTGACGAACGGCCGGCGCCCCATCGAGACCCCCGAGGACCTCGACGGCCTCAAGCTCCGCACGCCGAGCGGCGTCTGGCGCCTGCGGCTCTTCCAGGCGCTCGGCGCGAACCCCACGCCGATGGCGCTCTCGGAGGTCTTCATCGGGCTGCAGACCGGCGTCATCGACGGACAGGAGAACCCGCTCGCGCAGATCTGGGCCTCGAAGCTGTACGAGGTCCAGGAGTACCTCTCGCTGACCGGCCACGTGTACACGCCGGCGTTCGTCACCGTCTCGCCCGGTCGCTGGGACGCGCTGCCCGAGGAGGTCCGGGCGGTGCTCGAGGAGGAGGCACGCGGGGTCCAGCCCTTCGTCCACGAGACCGCCGCCCGGCTCGACGAGGAGCTGCGAGAGCGGATCCGGGCCGAGGGAGTCACCGTCAACGCTCCGGCCGCGGACGCATTCCTGGCCGCGAGCGGCTCGATGTACGACGCCTACGCGACCACCGTGCCCGGAGGCGCCGACCTCCTGGAGCGGGCCCGCACGGCGGGGCAGCGCTGAGCTCGACAGGCGATCCACGCCCTCCGGGGGCGCCCCCGGAGCCGGCCTCTTCGGCCCGACTCCGCGCCCGGGCGGGACTCGGTCGGCTGCTCGAGGCCGTCGTGCTCCTCCTCATGGCGGCGCTGGCGATCGTCGTCGTCGTGGGCGTCGCCTTCCGCAAGGCCGAGGCCTCGCTCGTCTGGTACGACGAGGTCGCGTCGATCCTGCTCGCGTGGCTCACCTACTACGGCGCCGCCCTGGCAGCGCTGCACCGGGCGCACATCGGGATGCCGACGCTCGTCGACAAGATGCGCGGTCGGACGCGCGCGGCGGTGGTCCTCTTCGGGGAAGCATGCGCGCTGGCCTTCTTCGGCGTGCTCGCATGGGCCGGCGTCCGGGTGCTCTCCGTGCTCGGGAGCACGTCACTCGTGTCTCTGCCGTGGGTGCCGATGTCGGTGGCGCAGTCGGTGATCCCGATCGGCGCCGTGCTCTTCATCGCCGCCCAGCTCCTCTCCCTGCCCGAGGCGCTCGCGCCGCCCGTCGTCGACGATGACGCGTACGGGCCGACGGGCGCCGCCGACCGGCCGGCCCCTCCGCCGGCCCCGGAGGGTGCGCCGTGAGCCTGCTCGGGATCGGCGTCCTCCTCTTCGGCCTGGTGCTCTTCGGCGTCCCCATCGCCATCGCGCTCGGGCTCGTCTCGCTCGTGGCGATGCTCACCGGGCCGGGCGGCGCCGGGTCGCTGCCGAACGCCGCGCTGGTCATGTTCAACGGCGCGACGTCGTTCCCCCTCATCGCCATCCCGCTCTTCATCCTGGCGGGAGCGATCATGAACGCCTCGGGGATCAGCCGCCGCCTCATCGCCTTCGCCTCGGCCGTCGTGGGCTTCATCCGCGGCGGCCTCTCGATGGTCACGATCAGCGCGTCGCTCTTCTTCGCGGAAATCAGCGGCTCGGCGGTGGCCGACGTGGCGGCGCTCGGCTCGATCCTCATCCCGGCGATGCGAAGGAAGGGGTACTCGAAGGCGTTCGCGGCGGCCGTCACCTCGTCGTCGGCGACGCTCGCGGTGATCATCCCGCCGTCGATCCCGATGATCATCTACGGCGTGATGTCGGGCTCGTCGATCGTCGAGCTCTTCGTGGCCGGCATCGTGCCCGGCGTGCTCGGCGGGCTCCTCATGATGGCCGTCGCCTACTACCTGGCCCGGAAGCACGACTTCCCGCGGGAGCAGGAGTTCCGGCTCCAGCGCGTCTGGGAGACCTTCCTCGACGCCGGATGGGCGCTGCTGCTGCCGGTGATCATCCTCGGCGGGATCTTCTCGGGGTGGGTCACCGCGACCGAGGGAGCCGGGCTGGCGGTGGTGGCGAGCGTGGTGGTGGGCGGCCTGATCTACCGCGAGCTCGACTGGACGGAGCTTCGCCGCGCCATGCTCGAGGGAGGGCAGCAGACGGCGGTCGTCATGCTCCTCGTGGCGGCGTCGGCGCTGCTCGGCGACTACCTCACGGAGGTGCGCGTTCCGCAGCGCGTGGCCGAGGGAATCATGGGGCTCACGCAGGACCGCTGGGCGATCCTGCTGCTGCTCAACGGATTCTTCCTCGTGATAGGACTATTCCTTCACTCGGCCGCAGCCATCATTCTGGTAGTACCGATCGTGATGCCGCTCGTGCAGGCGGCCGGCATCGATCCCGTACACTTCGGACTCGTCGTGACGCTCAATCTCGGCATCGGACAACAGACCCCTCCCGTGGCCTCCGTCCTCGTCACCGCGTGCTCGGTGGCCAAGGCCGACATCTGGGAGGTGAGCAAGGTGAACCTCTGGTTCATCGCGGTGCTCGTGTCGATGCTCCTGCTGGTCACCTACGTCCCCGCCGTGCCGATGGCGCTGGTCGAGGCGTTCTACCGATGAGCGCCGCGGAGACCGAGGGCGCTATGAGCGAGCGCGTCCGTGTCGAGATCGACGTCCCGATCGCCACCGTGCGCCTGGACCTCCCCGACCGGCACAACGTCCTGGACGTCGACGGCTGGCGGGCCGTGGCGCAGGCGTTCCGCGAGCTCTCGGCCCGGGACGACGTGCGCGCGATCGCGGTGCGCGGCACCGGGGGTCGGGCCTTCTCGGCGGGCTCCGACATCGGCGCCTTCGAGGCGCAGCGCTCCGAGCCGGACGACGTGCGCGCCTACTCGGCCGCCATCGCCGACGCCATGAACGCCGTTCGGGTCTGTCGGCACCCCACCGTGGCGATCATCGAGGGGCTGTGCGTGGGCGGAGGGCTGGAGATCGCCGCCTGCTGCGATCTCCGCGTCTGCGAGGACTCGAGCCGTTTCGGCGCGCCGATCAACCGGCTGGGTCTCACGATGTCGCACGAGGAGCTCACTCCGCTCTTGCAGCTGCTCGGCCCCGGACCCGTGCTCGAGATCCTGCTCAGCGGCGAGCTCATCGGCGCCCAGCGGGCCAACGTCTTCGGGCTGGTCAACCGGGTGCACCCGACCGGGACCGTGGTCGAGCAGGGGTACGGCCTGGTCGCGCGGATCGCCGCCGGCGCACCGCTGGTGAACCGGTGGCACAAGAAATTCGTGCGGCGGCTCCTGGAGCGTGACCCGCTCTCCGACGAAGAGCGCGCGGAGGTGCACCAGGCCTTCGAGACCGAAGACTACCACGAGGGCCGCGCCGCCTTCCTGGAGAAGCGGGACCCGCGCTTCCGCGGGGCCTAGCCACCGCGGTGACCGGACCCCTCGCCGGCGTCCGCGTCGTCGAGCTCGCGCACATCATGGCGGGCCCGGTGTGCGGGCTGATGCTGTCCGACCTCGGGGCCGATGTCCTGAAGGTCGAGCGGCTCCCCTCGGGAGACGGGACCCGCTCCTTCGTGCCGCCCGACGTGGCCGGCGAGTCGGCCGCTTTCATGATGCTGAACCGGGGCAAGCGGGGCGTGGCGCTCGACCTGCGCTCGCCGGCGGGACTCGACGCCGTGCGCCGCCTCCTCGCCGACGCCGACGTCGTCATCGAGAACTTCCGCGTCGGGACGATGGAGCGGATGGGGCTGGGCTGGGAGGCGCTGACGGCGGCGAACCCGAAGCTGGTCTACTGCCAGATCACCGGCTTCGGGCGCACCGGGCCGCTTGCGGAGCAGGGCGGCTTCGACCTCATCGCGCAGGGATACGCCGGGCTGATGAGCATCACCGGAGAGGGTCCGGGTCGCCCACCGGTGAAGGTCGGCGCGCCGGTCACCGACATCACGGCCGGGATCCTCGCCGCGCTCGGCGTCGCCTCGGCCCTCTTCGAGCGCCAGCGCACCGGCCGCGGACGGCTCGTCGACACCTCGCTCCTCGAGGCCGGCATCACGCAGACCTTCTGGCAGAGCGCGATCGCGCTCGCCGGGGGGGGCTCGCCGGGGCCGCGGAGCGCGGCCGGCGCGCGCTCAGCGCATCGACATCAGGTCGTCGAGCGGCAGCGTCGCGGGATCCGGCTCCAACTCCTCCATCAGCACGATCTTGCTGCGGATCAGGATCAGCATCTTGCGGTTCTGCACCGACGTGCCGTTGCGGCTGAAGAGCCACGACAGGCCGGGCAGGCTGCCGAGCAGCGGCACCGTCGAGCGCAGGTTCTGGCGCTCGACCAGCCGCATGCCGCCGAGCATCATCGTGCCGCCGTCGGGCATCGTCACCGTCGTGCGCACGCGCTGCAGGGTGACCTCTGGCAGCTGGATCGAGATCGGCTGGCCGACGCCGAGCGTCGTCGTGAAGGTCGGGATCGGCAGCTGCAGCGTCATCACCGTCGGCCGCAGCTCCATGGTGATGAACTTGAGGTCGCTGTCGACGACCGGCCGCACGTCGAGCGCGACGCCGTCGTGCACCGTGCCGATCACCGGGTTGGCGACCGCGGATCTCGACCTCGAAGTCGCGGATGTAGGCGATGTTGCGCAGGAAGTGCATGCTCGCCCGGGTGTTGTTGTAGACGAGCAGCCGCGGGGCCTCGATCTGCTCCGAGCGCTCCTGCTTGCTGACGGCGCGCAGCACGACCTCGACCTCGGTGTCGTCGAGGAAGGCGTACTGCAGCGACAGGCCGCCGGCGTTGGTCAGGCCGCCGTTGCGGCCGCCGAGCGTGGTGTTGAACAGGTTCTCGATGCGGGCCATCGCATCGCCGTCCTCGCCGTCGTCGAAGAAGATGCCGGGCTCGGTGCCGGTGCCGACGATGCCGGGCACCGCGGCGTTCTGCTGCTGGCGCGGGCCGAAGTCGTCGAAGCCGGCGTTCTGCCGGTCGCCCTTCTTCTCGAGGCCGCGGCCGGCGAGGCCCTGGGACGCCTGGTTGCCGAGGCCGCGCAGGTCGATGCCCACGTCCTCGAGGAAGCTGTCCTCGACGCTGAGGAAGCGCGACTCGATGTCGATCTGGATGCCGACGTGGCGGCGCAGCTCGTTGATCAGCCTGTCGACCTTCCGCTGGGTCTCGGCGTCGGCGCGCACGTAGAGCACGCCCTGCTGGTAGTTCATCGTGAACGGCGAGCCGTCCCACTTGTCGGGCGTGATCGTCGAGGAGATCAGCTCCATCAGGCGGCCCTCGTCGACCACCGACGGCATCGGGTCCTCGTCGACCTCGGGGAACAGCGGCAGGTCGTCGCCCGGCACCTTGAGGCGCAGGTCGGGGCCCGGCTTGCCCTGCACGCCGGTGACCAGCTCGGTCACGGTGTAGGGCTGCAGCACGAGCTTGCCGATCGCGTGCTCGGGGCTGACGAGCTGCACGAGCCCGTCGCGGATCTTGTAGGCGACGCCGGTCTGCGCCTGGATCGCCTTGAGCGCGTCGGCGACCGAGCGGCGCGAAAGCCGGAACTCGGTCAGCGTCGTCGTCTCGGCGTCCATGTCCTTCACCTCCTGGGTGATGAAGAACGTCACGCCGGTCACGCCCGAGAACCACGCGGCCCAGTCCTCGACCGTCGTGTCGTCGGGGAAGGTGTACTCCTGCACGCTCTCGCGCAGCACCTGCTCGACGGCGCGGTTCTCCGGCGTCTCGAGGTCGGCGGCCTGCGTGTAGCTCGCCGGACGGCGGCTCGAGACCAGCGCCCACCGCGACGGGGCGAAGACCGCCGCGCCCCTCCGGGGCCCGGGCCTGGCGGTGGGGAGGGCCGGCGCCGGCGGCGGGCGCTGTGCGTCCCCGCCCGGCGCAAGGGGGTGCCCCCCCCGGGGGCCCGTCCGACCCCGTCCTGGCGCTCCCCCCCACGGGCGCCTTTCCA
>CALJLC010000420.1 GCA_937982605.1 uncultured Gemmatimonadales bacterium
TGCTGGTGGAAGGCTCCTACATCTCGATCGAGATGTAGGAGCCTTCCACCAGCACGCGCGCGGCGGCGTCGCTGCTCCCGGAGCTCCGGAAGTCGATGCTCGGCCCGAGCCCGTGGCCGTGGTTGCCCAGCGGGTGGGAGTAGATCTGCGCCGTGATCCCCGCCTCTTCCATTTCGGCCATCGTCCGGGCGTACACGTCGCCGACGGTGCGCCCCGGGCGGGAGGCCCGCTGCGTCAGCGCGTCCTGGAGCGCCATGGTGTTGGCCAGCGCCGCCTTCAGCCCGTCCGGTGCATCGGTCTCACCGGGCTGAAGCACGTAGGCCATCTTCTGCCAGTCGCTGTCCAGCCCCATGTACGAGATGCCGAAGTCGACGTGGACGAGGTCTCCGCGCTCGATGACCGTCGCCTCGGGCGCGACCGCCAGGAACCCCCGTGACCCGACCCGCTCCATCCCGCGGCGCTGGACCCTCAGGTCGGGCTGGAACCACGTCTCCACGCCGGCTGCCCAGAGTGCGTCGTACATGAACCTCCGGACGTCTCCGACCGTGGTCGTCCCGGGCTCGATCACCTCGTTCGAGAGTGCGCGGCGCGTGACCCATTCGGTGAGCTCGACGAGCCGCGCGTAGTGCTCCCGCTCCTCGGGGATGCGCGTGGCCAGGTACTCCTCGATGAGCGGCTCCGCCGAGACGAAGCGCCCGGCAGCGACCGGCCCCATCGCTTCCGCGAGAAAGGCGTGGCTGTCGTACGTCAGCGACCGGGTCATCCCGCCCCGCCCCCCGTACCCCCGCCCGATCGCGGAGGGGTCGTGCTCCTCGAAGAGCGTGCGCAGCCCCGCGGCCGCGGGAAGCGGATCGATCGGGGATTCGAAGAAGCGGGCCACGTTTTCCTCCCAGTAGCCCGTCGCCGCCACCTTACGGAGTCCGTCGTCTCCGGCGTCCACGAAAACGAAGACGTCCCGCCGGCCCGTATACGGTCGGGCCGGCGCCACGTACTCGGTGAGCGGGTCGTCGTGGAACTCCTCGTTGACCACGATCCACATCTCGATGCCGTGTCGACGCATCATCGGCAGGAGCATCTCGTGGCGGCGCTCGAGCCACGCGTCGCGCTCGGCCATCTGCTCGGACCAGGAGAGGAGCGCGGGGGCGTCGGCCGACGTCGAGGTCGAGGAGGCGGGCGGGTCCGAGCACGCGGAGGCGAGGCAGACCGTGGCCAGCGCCAGACACCCCGTGCTGAGCTTCATCGTAGCAACTCCGTTGACGACGGGAGCGGCCCCGGCGAGACGAGCTCGCCGGGGCCGCCGAACCGACCGGAAGGTCGAGGTGCGATCAGGTACCGCCGTTGGCGTAGGGGTACCCGTACATCCCGCAGGCGAGCATGCCGGGCATGGACAGCCGACCGGAGCCGAAGATCCGGAAGTCGCCGATTTCCTCCGAACCGAGCAGGAGGCACGCCTCGACGTCCTCGCCGAACGCTCCCTGCTCGACCTCGGCCGTGGCGACCGCCGCGGCGCCCGCGACCATCGGCGAGGCGAAGCTCGTTCCGGCCGAGAGGACGTAGTAGTTCGGGCCGGGAGCCAGGAAGCTCGACAGCGTCGAGAGCACGAGGTCGCAGCGGTAGATCGGCGCGAAGCCGCAGATCCCCTGCGCGGTCAGGTCCCCTCCGGGCGCGACCATGTCGACCCCGGACCAGCCGTAGTTCGAGTACGACGCCAGCATGTCGAAGTCCTGCTGCGCGACCGGGGCCGTTGCGCCGATGCTCAGGACGTAACGGAGCTGGGACGGCACGTGCACGAAGTCGCCGTCCGAGTCGAGGTCGAGACCGTCGTTGCCCGAAGAAGCGACGACCATCGCCCCGCGGCTGACGGCGTACAGGATCGCGCGATCGAGCGCGCGGATGGCGGCACGGGCGCCGGGAGCCGAGCGGGAGAAGTACGCGCCCAGGCTCATGTTGATCACGTCGGCGCCGTTGTCGACGGCATGCGCCATTCCGGCGATGATGTCGGCGAACGACCCGGAGCCGGAGCAGTTCAGCACCTTGACGCCCATGATCTGCGCGTTGGGCGCCACCGAGGCCATCCCGAGACCGTTGGTCGAGACCAGCCCGGCCACGAAGGTCCCGTGGAAGTTGAGGTCGAAGATCGTGTTCTCGTCGTCCGGGCCGCACGGCGAGCTGCCCGCCGTGAGGAGGGACGCGCTGTGCGAGACCACCTTGCCCTGCATGTCGATGTGGAACGGGTCGATGCCCGTGTCGAGGATCGCGACGACGGTCCCGTCACCCTGGACGGTCTGTTGCCACGCCTGCGGCACGCCCACGACGTCCATGTTCCACTGCATCCCGAGCGCGTAGAAGAAGGCCCCGCTCTGGTCGTCGAGCGTCGAGGGCAGCTCGATCGTCTGCGCCGCGACCTCGTCGAGGCTGGGGACCCACTTCGCGGTGATGTCTTCGCCACCGTCCGCCACCTCTCCCATCCGGACGAGCGCGTCGACGTCGCGGCTGTCGAGCCCGCGCACCGTGAGCACTCCGAAGGTGTCGAAGCGTCGTTCGATGACACCGCCGCGGGCGTGGATCTCCGCTCGCAGGTCGTCGGAGGGCACGTCCTCGGCCAGCACCAGGATATGGCGCGGACCGTCGACGAGGAGAGCGGACACGGCCGCGTCGGAGCCCGAATCCGGATCCACCAGATCGTTCGGGGCACACGCGGCGAGAAGTCCGGCGAGGCCTGCGAGCAAGATGCGCGCAGGCGTGCGAAGGGTCGACATGGGTCTCTCCAGGGAAGGGGTGGCGGGGGCGGCGGGCGTAGCGACGAACCGATTCGGATTACGACTTCCCGGGGCCGATGTCAAATGGCGCCCCGCCCGCGGCGGCCGGAGCATCTGGTCCGGGGCCCGGAGGGGGTCCAGATTGCGCGAACTCCGCCCGTCCCTCTTCCGTCGAGGAACCGAATGCCCGGAACGACTCCCGTCGGCACCGATCGCGACCGTATCGCAGGTAGAAGGAGGCGCCGCCGCCGGGCCCCCGGCGGGAACGTTCGGTCGACC
>CALJLC010000421.1 GCA_937982605.1 uncultured Gemmatimonadales bacterium
GTAGGTCAGCACCGGGATCACGTAGACGGCAATGAAGCCGAGCGTGAGCGTGCAGGAGCCCCGCGCGATCAGCGCCGTGAGCCCGGAGCCGCTCACCGCGGTGCCGAGGGCGAGCAGGGCGAGCGCCACGGCCGGACGCACCCATCCGGGCATGGAGCCCCGGCGGTCCTCCTGGAGCCCGGAGATGCGCTCGTTGACCGCGTGGATGAGACCCGCGCCGGTCTCGATCAGCGTTCCGAAGAGCATCACCTGGAAGGCGATCTGGAAGGGGCGGGAGCCCAGCCGCTCCAGCAGGTCGGTGGCCGGCACCGTGGCGTCGGCGATCGAGGGGTAGAGCCCGACCATCGGCAGGTAGAAGAGCAGCCCCGGGATCATGGCGATCGGACCGGTGAGCGCCCCGGCCACGAACGTCTCCCGGCGCGTGCGGTGGAGTCGGAGCGCCGCCAGCACCGGCGGGATGACGGCCAGGTTGTATCCCGCGTACAGGACCCCCGCCCACGCCCACCCGGTCCCGACGGGCTCGGCCCCGAGGTTCGCGACGATCTGGTCGCCCAGCACGCGGAAGCACCAGACGAAGAAGACGACGTAGACCGCATACAGCGCGAACGACCAGAGCGAGAAGACCTTCTCGATCGTCTCGTTCCCGCCGAAGACCAGAGCGCCCACCGCGACCATGACCGCCGCGACGCCGATCCAGTAGTCGAAGCCGAAGGTGTCGCTCATGATCGAGCCGGAGGCCGCTGCCACCACCGCCAGGACGATGAGGAGCAGCCCGACGTAGCACGCTTCGAAGAGCCACCAGAAGCGCCCGAGCAGCTTCTGGAAGAAGTGCCGGTAGTCGAAGGCCCCCCAGAGGCGCGCCAGCTCGTACGTGGTCGCGGCGACGGCGCTGAAGACGACCGTGCTCGTCAGGAGCGCGAGCAGCCCTCCGGCCGGGCCCTGGCTCAGGAAGAACTGCGCCAGCTCCGCGCCCGTCCCGTACCCGCCCGCGATCACCACGGACTGGAAGAGGAAGCCGGGCAGGAAGTAGCGCCGGAAGACGGAGGCGTGGGCCGGAGTCTGGGTCATGGCCGCGACAATAGAGGGCGCCCGGGAACCCCGCCATCGCCTTGACCTCGGCGGACCGCCCGCCGATCGTCGCACCGCACCCGACGCGGAGACGACGACGAACCCCATGCCCCGATTCCCCCTCGCGCTGCCGACCGTGGTGCTCGTGGTCGCGGCGCTACCCGGCCCGACGGAGCTCGCTGCTCAGACCGTCGAGGCGCCGCCGGCCTACGACGTGGTCATCCGCAACGGGCGCGTGCTCGACGGCTCCGGCAATCCCTGGATCCGGGCCGACGTGGCGGTGCGCGCCGGGCGGATCGTGCGCGTCGGGTCCGTCCGCGAGCGGGGGCGGCGGGAGATCGACGCGACCGGACTGTACGTCGCGCCGGGCTTCATCGACATGATGGACCAGTCGGGCTCGGTGCTGCCTCGCAACGGTCTGGCCGAGAACAAGGTGCGCATGGGGGTCACCACGGCCATCGGAGGGGAAGGGGGCACGCCCGTGCCGGTCGACGAGGTCGAGGCGTATTTCACCGGGCTGGAGGAGCGCGGCATCTCGATCAACTTCGGCTCGTACTTCTCCGAGACGCAGGCCCGCCGGGCGGTGCTCGGCAACGCCGACCGCCGGCCGACTCCGTCCGAGCTCGAGCGGATGAAGGAGATCATGCGCTCCGCCATGCGACAGGGCGCGATGGGGATGACCACCGCGCTGATCTATCCCCCGTCCTCCTTCGCCGACACCGACGAGCTGATCGCGGTCGGGAGCGCCGCGGCCGAGCTCGGAGGGATCTACGCGAGCCACATCCGTGACGAGGGGGCCGGCCTCGTCGCCGCGGTCCGGGAGGCGATCGCCGTGGGGGAGGGCGCCGGTATGCCGGTGGAGATCTTCCACTACAAGGGGGCGTACGAGCCGGGGTGGGGCCGGCTGATCCGGGAGGCGGCCGCCGAGATCGCGGCCGCGCGGGCCCGGGGCGTCGACGTGGCGGCCGACGTCTATCCGTACACCGCCGGAGGGACCGGCCTCGAGGCGACGATCCCGAGCTGGGCCTTCGACGGCGGCATGGACTCGGTGCGCGCGCGGATCGCCCGTCCGGAGGTACGGCAGCGGATGAAGCGGGAGCTCGACACGGGCTTCGAGGGGTGGTGGAACATCGTCGAGGCGGCGGGCGGCTGGGACGGCGTCGTCCTCGTGAACGCCCGGAACGAGGCGAACGCCCGCTTCGAGGGGATGACCCTCACCGAGATCGGCGCGGCGTGGGATAAGGAGCCGGCCGACGCCGCATGGGACCTCGTGGCGCAGGGCGACGGCCGCGTCATGGCGATCTACCACATGATGAGCGAGGACGACGTGGTCTGGGCGCTCCAGCGGCCGTGGACCAGCGTGGGCAGTGACGCCGGCGCCGCCCTCCAGCCCGGCGTCGTCGACGGCCTGGGGCTCCCGCACCCGCGCAGCTACGGCACCTTCCCCCGGGTGCTGGGGCGCTACGTCCGAGACCTCGGAGCGCTCACGCTGGAGGAAGCGGTGCGGAAGATGACGTCTTGGCCCGCCACCCGCATGCGGCTGGAGCGCCGCGGCGTGATCCGGGCCGGGGCGTGGGCGGACATCACCGTCTTCGACCTGACGACCGTGCGCGACCGCGCCACGTACGACGAGCCGGTCCTCTTTCCCGAAGGCATCGAATACGTCCTCGTCAACGGAGTCGTCGTCGTGGACGACGGCGGCACCCACACGGGAGCCCGACCCGGCCACGTGCTGTACGGCCCCGGAAAGGAAGCGAACCGATGAGCCGACACACCTTCCTCGTCACCGCGGCGATGACCGCGCTCCTGACCGTCGCGGGCGCGCCTCCCGGGGTGGCGGGGCAGGCCCCGGGCGCCACGGCGAGCCCGGCCGCCCGGGAGGTCGCGGTCGCGCGGGTCGCGGCCCGCCTGCAGCCGGAGATCCGCCGCGCCATGCTCGAGGGCCGTATCCCCTCGCTCGCCGTCGCGCTGACCGACCGGGACCGGGAGCTGTGGAGCGCCGCCTTCGGCGAGTCGAACCTCTGGGCCGGCACGCCGGCGTCGACGAACACCGTCTACCTCATCGGCTCCACCTTCAAGGCGCAATCGACCGTGGCCCTCCTGCAGCAGATGGAGGCGGGGCACTTCGACCTCGACGACCCGGTCCGCGACTACCTCGACGGCATGGTCATCCGCGGCGAGGATCCGGACGACCCGGTCCGGTTCCGCCACCTCCTCACGCACACCTCGGGCATGCCGGTCGACTTCGGTCCGCACCTGGTGTGGGGTGAGACGGCGCCCCTGCCGCTCGGCGAGTACCTCGCGGATTCTCTGCGCGTGACCGCGCCGCCGCTCACGGACGTGGTGTATTCGAACATGGCGTACTCGCTGGTGGCGTGGCTCGTCGAGCGCTTCAGCGGCGTACCGTACAAGTCGTACGTCCGCGACAACGTCTGGGGCCCGCTCGGCATGTCGAGCACCGACTTCGATCTGCGCCCCGAGATGGAGGAGCGGCTGGCGGTGCCGTACGTCCCGGACGAAGCCACGGGCCGTCCGGTCGCCACCGCGCGCCTGAAGGCGAATGTCTGGCCCGCCGGGATCACCTACGGAACGATCCACGACCAGGCTCGCTGGGTGCGCTTCAACCTCGGCGACGGTCGCGCCGGGGAGCACCGGCTCCTCGACGAGGAGACGCTCGAGGAGATGCAGACCCTCCAGTACCCGCGCTTCGCGGGTCGGGAGCTGGCCGGAGGGTGGGGATACGAGGACCGGGGCTACGGGCTCACCTGGTGGACGACGTCGCACGAAGGCCGCGCGTACTTCGCGCACTCGGGCAGCGTCCCCGGCTACACGGCCTTCGTCATGGGAGACCGGGGCGGGGGCTACGGCGTGGTGTTCCTCACCAACGGGCACGCCGCGCACCCGCACCTCGTCCGCCTCAGCAACCTCGCCCTGGCGCTCATGGCCGAAGAGCTCGGGGGCGGCTCGTGACCGACATGGAGGGTCTGCGGTTCCTCTTCGCCGAGGCGGGACGGGTCCTCCTCCTCCTCCTCGCCTCGTTCCTGGCGTACCAGTTCACCGTTCGACTCGTCCGCAAGCTGATCCGGCGCTGGGCGTCGAGCACGAAGGCCACCTGGGACGACCGGCTGATCGAGCAGAAGGTCTTCGCCAAGCTGGCCAACGCGGTGCCGGCGGTCGTGATCTTCTACGGCATCGGGCCGGCGCTCGGACTCTCTCAGGAGGAGATCGCGGCGGCGGAAAGCGCGCTCGCCCTCGGCGGACTCGTGACGCAGCGCGTTTCCCTGGCGGTCATCGTGGTCAGCGCGCTGATGTCGTTCTCGGCGTTCCTCGACGCCGTCGACGTCATCTACCGCGAGTCGTACCCGGAGGCGAAGAGCCGGCCCATCAAGGGATACCTGCAGGTGCTGGCCCTGGTGGCATGGATCGCCGGGCTCGTGGTCGTGGTCTCGATCGTGGCCGACCGCTCACCGGTCGTCTTCCTCTCCGGACTCGGTGCGCTCACCGCCGTTCTCCTGCTCGTCTTCCGGGACACGATCCTGTCGTTCGTGGCCAGCATCCAGATCATGTCGAACGACCTGATCCGGATCGGGGACTGGGTGGAGATGCCGCAGGCGAACGCCGACGGCGACGTGATCGACATCGCGCTGCACACGGTGAAGATCCAGAACTGGGACAAGACGATCTCCGCCGTCCCCACCCACCACTTCATCAGTGGATCGTTCAAGAACTGGCGCGGGATGAAGGAGGCGGGGGGACGCAGGATCAAGCGCTCCCTCAACCTCGACCTCTCCACCGTGCGCTTCCTCACCGACGAAGAGGTCTCCCGGCTCTCGCGCTACGAGCTGCTGCGCGACTACATGCGGGGCAAGCTCGAAGAGATCGAGGCGTGGGAGCGCTCCCGCGGGGAGCCGGACGGGAACGTGATCCCGCGCGTGCGGCGGCTCACGAACGTCGGGACGTTCCGCGCCTACGTCATGAGCTTCCTGAAGGCGCATCCCGGCATCCATCCCGAGATGACCCTTCTCGTGCGCCAGCTCGCGCCCACCGCGCAGGGGCTGCCGATCGAGATCTACTGCTTCACGCAAGACACGACCTGGTCGGTGTACGAGGGGATCCAGGGCGACATCTTCGACCATCTCTTCTCGATCCTGCCCGACTTCGGCCTCCAGACCTTCCAGGAGCCCGCGGGCTCGGACTTCGCCCGGCTGGCCGGCTGAGGCGCCTCGAACGTCTTCGGACCCCCGGCCGCCGTCCGAAGGCCCTACCCGAGGCCGCGAGGGGTCACCAGGCGCTCGGCGGCGCCGAGCAGCGCGTCGACGAGCAGCGCCAGGAGCGCCGCGGGAATCGCGCCCGCCAGGATCATGCGCGTGTCCGACAGGGTGAGGCCGGCCACGAGGGGATCGCCCAGGCCGCCTGCGCCGATGAAGGCGGCGAGCGTGGCGGTCCCGACGTTGATCACCGCCGCGGTGCGCACACCGGCCATGATCACGGGTGCGGCGAGGGGCAGCCGGACCGAGCCGAGGAGCTGCAGCTCCGTCATCCCGAGCGCGCGGGCCGAGCCCACGGCCCCCGGATCGGCGTCGCGGACCCCCGAGTAGGTGTTCCGGACCATCGGGAAGAGCGAATAGAGGAAGAGCGCCACCACCGCCGGGGTCACTCCGATGCCGAGCACGGGAATCATGAACGCCAGCAGCGCGATGCTCGGGATCGTCTGCAGGACGCCGACGGCCCGGATGACCGGCTCGGCGACGCGGCGCGCCCGCTCGAGCGCGAGTCCGAGAGGGACCGCCACCAGGAATCCGGCCAGGAGCGAGAGGGAGACGAGGAGGAGGTGACGCGCCGTCTGGGCCGCCGTCGCCCGCCTCTGACTCCAGAGATACGCGAGGAGGCCCCGGCGCCCCGCGCCGTCCGTCGCCTCGGCGCCTCCCCCCGAGGCGCCGGGGGCGCCGACCAGCCCGAGCTCGGCCAGGAGCGCCGCGGCGACCGCGCGCACCGGCTCGCCGTCGACCTCGACCCGGCGGTTCATCCGGCGCATGAGCGGCTCGTCGATCCGACCGG
>CALJLC010000422.1 GCA_937982605.1 uncultured Gemmatimonadales bacterium
GCTGTCGATCTCGATCTCGCGGCCGCGCACGTCCGAGACCTCGGCGCGGCCCGAGCCGGGGGCGACGACGAGATCCCCGTCCACGCCGCGGACCAGGACGCTGCCCGAGCCCGTGTCGATGGAGAGCGAGCCGACGATGTCGAGCGCGGTCACGGCACCGGAGCCGGTGTCGATCGAGAGGTCGGCTTCCACGCCGTCGGCCTCGACCTCACCCACCGCCAGGTTCACGTCGACCGAGCGCCCGGCCGGGACTTCGATCACGAGGTCGGCCCAGGCCTCCAGCCCGTCGCCGCGACCCCGGATGCGGACCCGGTCACCGCGGCCGCCGTTTCCGTCCGAGAAGGTGCCGTCGTCACGAACCGACAGCGACGTGTTCGAGCCGCGCCCCATCTCGGGATAGACGATCTCGTTGTCCGGGTAGACGACGCGCAGCGTGGATCGCCCGCGGATCTCTCCCGTCTCGACGCGGAGCTGCGAGGCGTCGCGGCCGCCACGGTCGATGCGGACCGTGACCTCGGAGCCGCTGCCGCGCACGATCTCCACGCGTCCGGCCAGGTTGTAGATGGCCACGTCGCGACCGGAGATCCGCTCGACCTCCTGCGCGTGGACCGGCGCGGCGAGCGCCAGGGCCGCCGCGGCCCAGATGATCCGTCTCATGATTCGCTTCTTCTCCTCCCCCGCAGGGCGGGTCGATTCGTCGAGGGGTCGCTACCGGATGCGGATCGACCCGTTCACCGTCTGGAGCTCCAGCCTAGGGCCGCCCTCACCGAGGACGCCGCGCGCGCTCCGTCTGTCGAGACGGCCCTGGAGCGTGAAGGGCAGCTCGCTGTCGAAGCCGCCGTTGAGCCAGCTCGCGTCGATCTCCGCGTTCACGTCGTCGTCGATGTCGAGCGTGATGCTGCCGTTGACCGTCGAGAACTCGGCTCCCCGACCGAAATCGGAGGCGCCCATCCGCACGTCGATGTCGCCGTTCACGGTCTCGGCGCGGGCGAAGCCGTCGGTCGACACGTCGATGTCCCCGTTCACGGTGTTTGCGGTCACGTCGGCGCCGAGGTCGTCGGCACGGACGTCACCGTTGACGGTCCGCGCCACGAGCTCGACGTCGGCCGGGACGCGGACCTCGAAGTCCACGACGACGTCGTTGTCCCGCGTGTTCATGCGACCCTCCGAGCCCGGGCCGCACCGGTTCTGCCGCTCACCCTCGGGCGTCGGATACACCGCGCAGAAGGTGACGCCGTCCCGATGCTCCACTCTCTCGATGCGGACGCTGGCGGGGTCGCTGCGGCGGGCCCGCGCTTCGGCCACGACCTCGACCTCCGCGCCGGCGGCGCGGGTGACCGTGATGTCGCCATTGATCCCCTTGATCTCGAGCGACTCCCCCGCGCGAACCGTTCCCCGCCAGCGGAAGTCCTGCGCGGACTGCTCGTGCCGCTCCTCCGTGCCCACCTCCGCCGCGCGTTCCGAGCCGGACGCTCCGAAGAGCCGTTCGAAGGCGCCCGACTGAGCCACCGCATACGTCGCCGTCGCGGCGAAGACGCCCATGGCGATGATCGCCCACCGTACCGATTTCATCGTCCCTTCCTCCCTGAAGATCTGCCTGTTGCTTCTCTGGTCACGGCGGCCCGGAACCGGTCGCCGGTCGTTCCTCTATCGCTCGAGGAGACGGATCTCCCCGTCGAAGACCTGGATCTCGATGCGTGCCCTCGCCTCGCCGATGGTGAAGTCGAATTCGCGCCCCCCGGTGAAACGGTCGAGGCGGACGGGAAATTCGGACTCGAACTCGCCGTCGAAGGTCGAGACCGCCACGCGCGCGTTCGCGGTCGACGGGATCGCGATCGTCGCGTCCCCGTCGTGCACGAAGAAGCGGTAGACGCCGTCGTCCTCGATCGTTCCGGAGAAGCTGATGTCGCCGTCCTGGGTCTCCGCCTGGACGCTGCGGGAACGGATGTCGACCAGCTCGAGATCACCGCTGCCGCTGTGCACGCTCACGGGTCCGGTGATCCGCCGGAGACGGACCTCGTCGGACTGCGACGAGGCGTCGACCCCGTCGCGTGCGTCCGCGACGTCGATCTCGCCTTCGAGCGTCCGGATCCGCACCGGGCCGCCGGCGTCCTCCACCCACACCTCACCGCTCACCGTGTTCACCTCGATCCGCCCGTTGATGCCCCGCACCCGGAGGTCCAGCGAATGCCCGCCGGCCTCCAGGTCCACCCACGCCGGCAGACGCAGCATCGCCTCCACCGACCGACGACGGCCCTTCCGGTCGTCCCGCGTGACCCGCACCGTCGAGCCCGAGCGGCTCACGATCAGCGAGATCTCGTCGTCGCTTCCGCTCAGCTCGAGCTGGTCCCGGTCCCACGCCCGTACGACGATCTCCCCCGAAAGGTTTTCGAGCACGACGCGGTCTCCGCGCCGGAGGTCGAGCACGGTGTCCGGAGCGGGTGCGGTCCCGAGGACCGTCGCGGCCAGGAGCAGCTCCAGCATCGTCAGTCCGACCACTCCGCGACGCGCGCCGCTTCACGGAGGAAGTCCAGCTTGCGCTCGTAGACGCGCTCCAGGTGACGGGCGAGGAACTCGTTCTCCGGATCCTGCTGGAGGGCGAGCCGCGAGTCCGCGATGGCCTGCTCGATGACCGCGAGGTTCCGCTCCAGGATCCGCACGGTGTTCGGGTCGAGCACCGACCGTGCCTCCTCCAGCGTGCGCTCGAGCGCCTGCAGCTCGTCCGCCAGCTCGGGAGGCGCCGCCTCGTCCGAAGCCGCCACGACCGCGCCCGCCGAGCCCATCGCGTCGACGAAGCCGAGCGGTCCGCCACCGAAGCCCGGACCGACCAGCCACGTCGCCAGCGACGACGCCGCGATCAGCACGATCGAGGCAGCCGCGAGCTGGGGCGCGGAGAAGGACAAGCGACCCGTCCGCTCCTCCCTCGCTCTCGCTTCCGCCGCGGCCTGGCCCGGGAAGGCGATCACCTTCGTCTGGGCGTGCGGCGGCACCAGCGGCGCCTGGATCGTCGCCGCGATCCCCGCCCACAGGTCACGCGGGGGCGCCATCGGCCCGAGCGCTTCGGCCTCGGCGACGACCGCGCGAAGCTCTTCGAGCGTGCGTCGACATCCCCCGCACTCCGCGAGGTGCGCCTCCATCTCCCCGGCCGTCCCGGCCGGGAGCTCTCCGGCGATGTAGTCCGACATGCGGTCGGTCCACTCCGGGTGTTCGATTCGATTCGTATCATCACTCTTCAATCCAGATGTTTCCGCATGAGCATGCGAGCCCGGTGGAGCTGGGACTTCGACGTCCCCACCGAGACCCCGAGCGTCTCCGCGATCTCGTCGTGGCTGTACCCCTCGACGTCGTAGAGCACGAAGACGTCCCGCGCCCGCTCGGGGAGCAGGTGGATCGCCCGCTCGAGGTCGAGCGCGTGGCCCGACGATCGCCGGCTCGGCGCCATGACGCGTGCCAGCAGCTCGCCCCCGGCGTTGCGGGCCTCCCGCTTCCTTTGCGTCTCTCTCCGGCTCAGGACGTGGTTCACCGCCAGACGGTGCAGCCAGGTCCCGAACTGTGCGTCGCCCTTGAAGGTCCCGAGCTTGTTCCAGGCCCGGATGAAGATCTCCTGCGTGAGGTCTTCCGCGGACTGCTCGTCGACCATGCGCACGCACAGTGCGTACACGCGACCGACGTGGTCCCGATACAGCCGCTCGAAGGCGGCGTGGTCTCCGTTCGCCGCACGCTTCGCGTCCACCGTCTCGAAGTGCGCGGCCACTCGTTCGCCCAAGGTTCCCCGTGATCCGTTGTATACCCCTTCCTTGCACTGCCTTGGACAGGCGGCGCGGACGGGGGGTTGGAAGACCGGACCCCGCAATGTTGCGCCGAAAACGAGGGACGGACACCATGTCCTGCCCGACGTACCGAAGACCCCCGGAGGTGTCATGCAGCTGCTGCCGATCGACCTGACCAGCCTGGTGGCCGTGATCCTCGGGATCTCGATCGTCCTCGTGCCGGTCATCGGCCTCACGGCGCGCTACGCGCTGAGCCCGACGGTGCAGGCGCTGGCCAAGCTCTTCGAGTCGAAGGGGACCGAGGAGGCCGTGCGCATCCTCGAGCGGCGCATCGAGCTGCAGGAGCAGGAGATCGCCATGCTGAGCCAGACGGTGCGCAGCCTCACGGAAGGGCGGGACTTCGAGCGCCAGCTCGCGGCTCCCCCGAAGTCGTCGGCGCCCGGCGCGGGAGGCGGGCCGACCGGCTGACGCCGTCCCGTTCCGGCGCCCGCCTCCGCCACCCATCCGTGGAACGCTTCCCCTTCGAGGGCCCGGCCGAGATCATCGCGCACCGCGGCTACAGCGGGCGCGCGCCCGAGAACACGCTCGCCGCGATCCGGGCCGCGCTCGACGCCGGGGCCGACGCGGTCGAGTTCGACCTGCACACGACGGCCGACGGCGTCCCGGTGCTCCTCCACGACGAGACGCTGGACCGGACCACCGACCGCAGCGGGCCCGTGGCCGAGGTCGAGCTCGCCGGGCTGGCGGGGGCCGACGCCGGCTCCTGGTTCTCGGCCGACTTCGCCGGGGAGCCCGTCCCGCCCCTGGCCGACGCGCTGGCGCTGCTGGCCGACGAATCCGTGGCGATCTATCCGGAGGTGAAGCGCACCGGCCGCAAGGAGGATCTGCACGCGGTCGTCGAAGCCACCCGGGCCGCCGGCGTCGAAGCCCGCACGATCTACATCTCCATCGACTGGGAGGCCCTCGACGAGATCCGCCGCTTCGATCCCTCCGCCCGGCTCGGATACGTCGTCGAGCGCCCTGGAAGAGCGGACGAGGCGCTGGAGCGGGCCACCGGCGACCCGGCGGCGCTCCTCGACTTCGACTACCGGATCCTGCTCGCGCTGCCCGCCTACGCCGAGCGTGCGCACGCGGCCGGAGTGCCGCTCGCCGTCTGGACGGTCAACACCGCACGGCACGCGCGTGCGGTCCTCGATCTCGGCGTCCCGCGGATCACGACCAACGAGGTGGAGGCGCTGCTGCGCTGGCGGAACCGACTTCGCTGAGCACCGGGACCCGCCGCGTCACCCCTCCCCGAGCGGGGGCCCCCGGCGCGGGAGCCGGAGCGTGAAGGTGCTCCCCCGCCCCGGGACCGAGTCGACGAGGACCCGACCGTCGTGGGCGGCCGCCACCCCTTCGACGATCGTCAGGCCCAGTCCGGCGGCCCCGGAGTCGCGCCCCTCCGCCTGAGCGAACCGGTCGAAGAGCCGCGCCACCTCGTCGGGCTCGATGCCCGGGCCGGTATCGGCCACCGAGATGTCGACCTCTTCCCCCGCGCCGTTGGCGCGCAGCGTCACCGAGCCACCCTCGGGCGTGAGGCGGACGGCGTTGTCGAGGAGGTTGGACAGCGCCTGCATGATCCGGTCCCGGTCGACCCTCGCCTCCCCGTCCGACTCGGGATCGACCGAGAGCGTGAGCGTGCGAGCGGCGGCCTGATCCGCGTACAGCTCGGCGGCCGCGGCTCGAGGGACGGGCGCACCACGAGCGCGCCCGCTTCGATGCGCGCCACGTCGAGGAGGTCCTCGATGAGTCGCTGCATCCGCTTGCCGGAGCGTCGGATGATCTCCGCCTGGCGACGCCGCTGCGCCTCGTCGAGCGGCAGGTCGAGGAGCAGGTCCGCGGCGGCCAGCGCCACCCCCAGCGGGTTGCGCAGATCGTGGGACACGATCGACACCACGTCCTCGCGCTGCTTCACCGCGCGGCGCAGCGCCTCCTCCTTCTCGGCGACCTCGGTCATGTCGGTGAAGGTCAGCACCGCGCCGCGCAGCACGTTCCCGTCGACCATCGGGCGGAGCGACCACCGGGCCGGGAACGGGATGCCTCGTCGACGCCAGAGTACCGCGCCGTCCTCCGACTCCAGGGGCTCGCCGCGCTCGATCGCCTGCACGACCAGGGACGCCTCCCGGGGGTGCGGCTCCCCGCTGGGCAGCGTGTGGAAGAGCGTGTCGTGCACGTCCCGACCGATGATCTCCCGTTCGGTGTAGCCGAGCAGCTGCACCCCCGCGCGGTTCAGCGAGATGCATCTCCCGGAGAGGTCCACGCCGAGCACGCCGTCGCTCGTGGCCTCGAGGAGCGCGTCGATCTCCCGCCTCG
>CALJLC010000423.1 GCA_937982605.1 uncultured Gemmatimonadales bacterium
GCCGCACGATCGAGGACGTGAACCAGTTCCACCCGGCGCGCACGTTCGGCGAGTACTCGGTGCTGGTGGCCATGTTCAACTACATGATCGGCAACACCGACTGGTCCCCGGTCTACTTCCACAACGTGAAGCTGGTGCGTACCGAGGAGGCTCGGTATCTGACCGTCCCCTACGACTTCGACTTCTCCGGGACCGTGAACGCGCGCTACGCCACGGTCGACCCGTCGCTCCACGACCAGATCCGGACGGTCACGCGGCGACTCTACCGGGGGTTCTGTCGGGACGAGCTCGTGTACGAGCCCGCGGTCGCTCCCTTCCGTGAGCATCGCGACGCGATCCACCAGCTCTACCGGGACGTGGCGGCCCTCGGCTTCGAGGCGTTCGACATGGATCGTGCGGAGGACTCGATCGAGTACTTCGAGGACTTCTGGAAGGTCGTCGACGACCCGGAGGAGTTCGAGGACGAGGTCCTCCGGGACTGCCGTCCGTGGTAGGACGCGCCCAGAGGCTCAACGCCCAGCGGCGCGTCGAGCAGGGCCTGGCCGAGATGGTCGGGCTCGTGCGCGGCGTGATCGCCGACGGGCGGGTGTCTCAGGACGAGGCGCAGCGCCTCACCGATTGGACTCGAGACCACCCCGAGGTCGCCACGCGCTACCCGGCGAACCTCCTGGCGCGGCGTCTCGAGCGCATCTTCCTCGACGGCCGCGTCGACGGCCACGAGCGCAAGCGCCTGGCGGCGATGCTCGCCCAGCTCGCGGAGAACCCCACCGGCTTCGGCGGCGGATATCCGCTCGCCACGGACCTGCCGCTGACCCGCCCGCCCCCCGAGATCACCTTCGAGGGCCAGACCTTCGTCTTCGGTGGCGAGATGGCGTACGGCCCGCTGCACGCGTGCGAACGCGAGGTGATGGAGCGAGGCGGCGTGGCGGAACGGACCGTGAACCGGCGCACCGACTACGTGGTGATCGGTCAGCTGGCCGCGACCGACTGGTGCCAGGCTCCGTTCGGGGCGCTCCTGGACCGGGTGGTGCAGTACCGGGGGCGCGGCGTTCCGATCGCCGTGGTCAGCGAGGAGCAGTGGGCCGACGCGCTCGGCTGAGACGCGCCGGCTACATCCCCAGTCGAATCCCCGCGAGCTTCGCCACCGCGCCCAGCGTCGTCTGCGCCGCGTTGAAGCCGAGCATGAAGTCGGCGTCGGAGAAGGTCTCGAAGAGGTCCGTGGTCTGGTGCCAGTGGGGGTTGGCCCGGTTGCCGGTCTCGTACAGACGCCGGTTCTCCCGAAGGCTCACCGCGGCCACCAGATCCATGAACGGCGTCGAGTCCGTGTTGCTCATGGCGTTGGAGAGGACGGCCGGATAGTCGGTGGCGTGCATGCGGTTGGCGTTGATGAGCGCCAGGCCGAGCCGCGCCGACTCTTCGGCCCGCGCCGAGTTGAGCTGGAACTCGACGTCGACGTCGGCGTCGAGCGCCTGGTCGTAGGTGACCGGATTGCCGTGGTCCCACATCATCATGTCGTGCTGGATCATCCCGAGCCACCGCGGCTCGGGGTACCGACCGGAGCCCGGCGGGTCCTCGACTCCCTGCATGTCGGCGCGCTGCTCGACGTACGCGCGCGCCCCGTTGAGGCCGGTCTCCTCGTTGTTCCACAGCGCGAAGCGGATGCTCCGGTCGGAGACCACGTCCGACGACGCCAGCACCCGGGCGATCTCCATCACGAGCGCGGTGCCCGAGCCGTCGTCGTTGGCCGCCTCGCCGCCGCCGCGGCCGTCCATGTGCGCCCCCAGGATGTACATCTCGTCGGGGTTCGTCGCTCCGATCTTCGTGGCGAAGACCTCCTCGCGCGGCTCCGGCGTGTCCGAGCCGCGAGGAGTGTACATGTAGTGCACGCGCTCGGTCTCGTATCCCCAGCTCCGGAGCTGCTCCTCGATCCAGTCGATCGCGGCGGCGTTGCGCGGCGTGCCCTGCTCGCGGTCGCCGAACCGGGTCAGCCCGTAGACGAGCTGCTTGTACGAGTCGAAGTCCAGCCGGCGCACGATCCGCTGGTGCATGGAGTCGGCCGCGGTCATCGGCACGCCGCCCAGGACGTTGCGGAGGCTCCGTCGGAGCTCGGGCGGGTCGCTCACGCGCCGCTCCTCCGTCTGGGCCTGGGCCGCGGCGGGCGCGGGGAGCACGGGTAGCGTCAGGGCCGCGAGGGCCGCGAGGGCCGCGAGGGGAAGTGCGGGGCGAAGCGTTCTCATGGGACCGTCGGAAAGGGCCGCTCGTGCGGACCGCAGGCGGCGGTCCGGGTCGGACGCCGCAACTTCCCGGTCGTCGCGGCCGCCGACAAGGCCGGCCCCGGGCGTCATGGGCTAGAAGCGCACGGCGAGCTCGAGCGTGATCGCGCGGTACACGTAGTAGAGGTCGACGCCGAGCGGCCCCGCGTCGGACCAGAGGAGCAGGCCGGCGAAGGGCAGAGCCGGGAGGTCTTCGGCCCACGAGACGAGCCGCTCGTCGTACCCGGTGACGATACCCGCGCGGTAGCCCACTCCGAACGCCACCGGCCCCCGGGTACCGTGCGCCCAGCTCCGCTCGATGCCCGCGATCCAGGATCGCTCGTCGTAGGAGTTGATGAAGCTCGCCAGGAACCACTGCGACCAGGAGAAGGCCATCCCCCACGTCCAGTCGAGCTCCGGGAACTGCGGCTCGAACGGGTGCATGGCCCACATGGCGGTGGTGAGCCGGCGCCGGTCCACCGATTCCCCGATCACGGCCGACCAGAGTGAGCCCCCCGACGCCTCCGGCTCGACCTGCTGAGCCTGGAGCGCCCGCGGGCCCGCGCCCGGGACCGCGCCGGCCAGGGCGAAGGCCACCCCGACCGCGACCCGGCGGCGAGCCCCGACGAGCGACGAGCCCCGAAGACTTGTGGGTCTCCGGGGCTCGGCCGTGCCGCTCCTGCTCAAGCGATCAGTAGACGGGCTCGAGCCGGACGATCGGAGAAGGATCGCCGCGCCCGTCGATGGCGAGGTAGATGTAACCGTCGGGTCCCTGACGGACGTCGCGCACGCGCCCGATCCCCTGGGCCAGCCGCTCGACGCTCACCACGACGCCGCCGTCGATGGTCGTCCGCTCGAGGTACCCGCCCGAGAGCCCCCCGGAGAAGAGGCTGCCGCGCCACGCGGGGAACCGATCCCCGTCGTAGAGCATGAGGCCCGAGACCCCGATCGAGGGGACCCAGACGTGGACGGGGTTCACCATCCCCTCGCGCATCGTCGCCTCGTGGATCCGGCGGCCTTCGCCGTAATTCACCCCGAAGCCGACGACCGGCCACCCGTAGTTGGCCCCGCGCTGCACGAGGTTGATCTCGTCTCCGCCCATCGGACCATGCTCGTTCGCCCAGAGCTGACCGGTGACGGGATCACGGGTGAGGCCCTGCGGATTCCGATGGCCCCAGCTCCAGATCGACGGTTCGACGCCGGCCTCGGACACGAACGGGTTGTCGTCCGGAATGGTGCCGTCCTCGTTGATCCGGTTGATCGTGCCGGCGTGGTTCGAGCGGTCCTGCGCCGCGTGGGCCTCCAGGTTGCCCGACGGGGGATTCTGACGATCCCCCACGCTGAAGAAGAGGTGACCCTGTCCGTCGAAGACGATCCGCGAGCCGTAGTGTCCGTTCCGGCCGTCGGAGTCGGCCTCGAAGATCTCCTCGACGTTGGTGAGCCGGTCGTTCTCGAAGCGCGCCCGGATGATCGCTGTGGTCGAGGCATCTCCGTCGAGCGGCTTGGAGTAGCTCAGGTAGACGAGGCGATTCGCACCGAAATCCGGGTGCGGGACCACGTCGAGCAGGCCGCCCTGCCCCTCGAAGTGCACCGGGGGCAGACCGGGAACCGGGTCGGGGAGCAGCATCCCGTCCCGGATGATGCGCAGGCGCCCGGGACGCTCGGTCACGAGCATGTCCCCGCCCGGCAGGAACGCGATCGACCACGGGTTCTGCAGCCCGTCGGCGACCGTGACGATGTGGTAGTCGTGATACGTGGAGCGCCGGAACTCCTGGGCATCCACGGCGCCGGCGACGGCGAGGGCGACGCACGCGGCGCCCGTGATCGTGCTGAGTCGGTGCATCGGGTCTCCTGGCTGGCGCCCGCCCGGAGCGCCGGGCCGCGCGCGGATCGTCGAACGTCCGGAGGGACACCCGGGCGGAGCCCAGGTTCCTCGGCTCCATCGTACGGAGCGGGACCGGATCCGGCGAGCGGGAGCGTCCGGCACGGGCCGGCCCGCCGTCAGAAGACGCTGCGCGCGAAGATCGGGTAGAGCTCGTGATAGGGCAGGACGCGCTCGCGGAAGTCGTCCACGATCTCGAGCAGCGCTCGGAGCGCGGGGACCTCGGCCGGCATCACCCGGTGGAAGAAGAGGTCGAGGAAGGTCCCCTCGTCCAGGGTCCGTTGCAGGAGCGCGCGGATCTCGTCGCGACCGGCCGGGGTCGAGTACGGCACGAACTCCGCCTCGCGGCCCGTGAGCAGATACGGGTTGTCGGGCCGCCACGAGACGAGCGTGTCGGGCGTCACGACGTTCGACGAGATCCCCCGGGCGGCGGTGTAGTAGCGGGAGACTGCGTCCCGCTCCGCGGGCCCGAAGTCGTGATAGGGGGCCACGAAGACGTTCCAGCCGTTGTACTCCCGGTCGACGATCCACTGCTGGGTCGTGCGCAGGTCGAAGTCGAGCTCACCGGGGGAGAGGGTCGAGAGGGAGTCGTGCTGGAGGGTGTGGCTCACGATCGACCACCCCGCGGCGTGCACGTCGTCGAGCATCGCCTCGGTCATGTAGCCGGCCCACCCCTGGTCGACGGGCGTCGGGTTCACGGCGACGTTGGCCGGCAGATCGAACTCCTGGAAGAGCGGCCAGGCGTTGTCGTACACGCTCAGGAAGCCGTCGTCGAAGGTGATCGTGATGGCGCCCCTCATGACGACCCCGACCTGGATCGAGTCGGTGGGGCTGCCCAGCGCGGCCACGATCCAGGTGCTCCCCTCGTCGCCGCCGGTCACGAGTCCGTCCGGCGAGACCGAGGCCACCAGCGGATCCCGCGACGTCCAGGTGACGCCCGAGCCGTTCGTCGGATTGCCGAAGGCGTCGGAGTAGGTCGGGGCGAGGAAGGCGGTCTCGCCGCGCGCGCTCAGCAGGACGCTGTCCGCGAAGAGCTCTGCGAAGACCGGGTCACCCGGCTGGACGTCGGCCAGGAACTCGATCTCCAGGAGCTGGCCCCGGGTCTCGAGGTTGGCAAAGGCGCGCTGCGTGCCCGGGGTCGTGCCCAGCGACCAGACCGCGGCGACCGAGCCGGTGACGTCGCTGGGCGTTTCCTGCTGGGACGCGATCATCCCCGACGCGGCTCCGACGCTCCAGGAGACGACCGCCCCGGGGTAGGCCGACCCGGCGAGGTCCTGGACCCGCGCGGAGAGCGCG
>CALJLC010000424.1 GCA_937982605.1 uncultured Gemmatimonadales bacterium
CGGCTTCACCGAAGGGCCCGGCACGTACCCGCTCGGCGCGAACAACGACACCACGGCGGGCGGGACCGCCGGCGTCTACACAACGTCGGGCACCACGACAACCCAATGGCTCACACCCCTCTCGGGCAGCGCCGGCTCCCTCACGCTCAGCAGCGTCTCGGGCGGACGCCTGGCCGGGACGTTCTCCTTCACCGCCGCCCCGATCACCGGCGGAGGGGCCAGCGTGACCGTCACGAACGGCAGCTTCGACACCGCGCTGCCGAGCAACTTCGTCCCCGTCGCCGGCGACGGGCGCGGAGGCCGCATGGCCGCGACCATCAACGGCACGGCCTGGGTGGCGGCGACGAACCTCGTGGTCGGGTCGCCGGGCGCCTACGCCGTGAGCGGAGCGAACGACCTCTACGACATCATCCTCTCCCCGCTCGGGACAACTCCCGGCAGCTACGCCGTCGGGACGCAGGTCACGATCACCGTGACCCAGGTGGGGACCGGTGCGCGATGGGGCGCGTCGGGCTCCACGGGCACGATCACGATCACGGGAGGCGGAGCGGCACGTTCGATCGGCACGTTCAGCGGAACGCTCACCCCCGTGGGAAGCACGACCGGCAACCTCGTCGTCACGAACGGGAGCTTCGACACCCGGCTCCCCTGACGGGAGCCCGTCGCCGGCCCTCGGGCGTCCGCCACGATGCGGGCGGCGCCCGCGCGCCGTAGCTTCGGTCGGGAAGCGGTCCGCGGCGCGGTTCGATGGAGGGGGACGATGACGACGGGAGCGACGTTCGGATTGCGAGGGTGTGCCTTCGCCCTCCTCGCGGTGGGTGGTGGAGCCATGGACGCCGCCGCGCAGGAGGCGTTCCCACCCGTCGACCTCGACGCCTACCCGGTGGTGAACAGCGTCGCGTTCGCCCCCGACGGGCGCGAGATGTACTTCGCGATCCTGTACCATCGACATCTCGAGCACGCCGGACGGCCCACGGCCGACGCTCCGGTCACCGCGATGTTCTCCGTTCGGCGCGAGGGAGCGGGCTGGGCGCAACCCGAGCTGCTCCCCTTCTCCGGACGCTTCCAGGACTACGAGCCGACCGTGTCCGCGGACGGGCGCCTCATGGTCTTCAACAGCAAGAGGCCGTATGCCGACGGGCGGACCCCGGAGCTCAACGACCTCTGGCAGTCCCGGATGGGTCCCGACGGCGACTGGAGCGAGCCGTCCCGCATCGAGGCGATCACCTCGTTCGAGCACGAGGAGTCGTACCCGACGCTCAGCGCGACCGGCGAGCTCGTCTACCTCACCGGCTATCCCGGAGAGGACGGCATCGTTCGGTACGACCTCTTCCAGTCGCGGCTGGACGGGGGCAGCTTCGGCCCTCCCGAGCGGCACCCGGTCTCCACCCGACGGTGGGGGGAGGGTGACCCCTGGATCGCCGCGAACGGCTCCTTCCTGATCTTCACGCGCTGGGACCACTCGGTCGGGTGGAACGAGACGACGGACCTGTACATCGCGTTCAACGGCCCCGAGGGATGGAGCGAGCCGGTCCCGCTGACCGAGCTGAACTCCGACGGCCCCGACTTCGGCGCCGCGGTTTCGGCGGACGGGCGTTGGCTCCACTACCGGCGCGATTCGCGCTTCCGGACCGTCGCCCTCGAGCCTCTGCTCGATCGGTACCGGCCGGCGCCCGGCACGGGAGGTGGAACGGAGCGGGCACCGAACCCGTAGCACCCCACCATGAAGACGTGGCTGAGGCGTGTTCGCGCCGCGATCGGCATCGGGCTCACGTGGGCCGCGGCATGGCTGGGGATCGGCGTGGTGTTCGGGCTGGCGGCCTTCAGCTTCGAGCCGGCGGCACTCGTGGTGAACGCGCTGGCTTCCGCCGCCGCGGGCTTCGTGGGTGGCGTGTCGTTCTCCGCCGTCCTCGGCCTCGCGGAGGGTCGCCGTCGCTTCGACCAGCTCTCGCTGCCCCGCTTCGCCTCCTGGGGCGCGGCGGGGGGCGTCCTCGTCGGATCGCTGCAGCTCCTCGTCTTCGCGGCCATCGGTCGGCCACCGGATCCCCTGTTCTTCCTGAGCATCCAGGCCCTGATCGGCGCGGGCTCGGCCGCCGGTTCCCTCGCGCTCGCCCGGGGCGCGGAGGATCGGGAGCTGCTGGAGTCCGCCGAGCACGTGACGGAGGTCGGGCTCTCGGAAGAGGAGAAGCGCGCGCTGCTCGGGACGGGACGGGGCTGATCCACGATGAGCCCCGGAGCCGCTTCCGCGTCGGTCGCTCGCCTCGAGATCGCGGACATCGCCACGCCCACGAGGTGGCGAGCCTCGGCGCGCGGTAGCAGCGTGGGCCCGATGATCAGGCTCCTGCCTGCCGCCGTGCTCCTCCTGGCCACCGTAGCGTGCGGCGGGCCGACCGATCGGCCGCCCCGGGACGCGGCGGCCGGCCTCTCCCGCTTCGCGGTCGACACGGTGCTCTCCGGGGCCATCGTGGAGAACGTGACCGCCTGCGAGGTCGACGCCGTCTGCTTCCTGCGCGTCCAGCTCGCCGACTCCGTGATCGTGGCGGTGTACGGCACGGGCGAGCGCCCCGCTCCCCCGTGCGACATCTCCGTGGACGCGTCGGACGCGGCGTGGGGGCTCTCGGCCGGCGATCCCGTCGAGATCGTCGTCTTCCCGTGCGGGGACGAGGGCCTCTTCGTCAGGGACGTGCGCCCACGGGATCCGTAGGCGGCTCATGGCGCGCGCCGCGGTGGCCGTCCGCAGGGCGATGCACGACCTCGTGCCACCCGTCGTCGGCTGACCGGCCGGCCGACGCCGATGTACGTCCTCGTCTGGCGCTACCGCGTGGCGCGCGAGTCGGAGGCGGCCTTCACGGCGTCCTACGGCGCCGACGGGGATTGGGCGCGTCTCTTCGGAAGGGCGGCCGGCTACCTCGGCACCGAGCTCCTCCGTGACGCCGAACCCGACGGCCCGTCCGTGGCGTTCGTCACGCTCGACCGCTGGGAGTCCCCCGAGCGGTATTCGGACTTCCTCTCGCGCTTCGACGCGGAGTACCGTCGCCTGGACGAAGCATGCGAGGCGCTGACGGAGAACGAGACCTTCCTGGGCTCGTTCCGACTCGCGTCCGACACGGGTGCGGAGCTCGGCCCGGACTGAACCGACGGCTCGCGCCGTGGCGGTCCACACGCGGAGCGGCTATCTGTGGCCCTGACGCGCCGCCTCGAACCACCCGCCATGATCGACGCCACCACGGCCCTCGGTCGGCTCCAGGAGGGCAATCGCCGTTTCGTCGAGTCCGGCGCGAGCCACGTGCCGGCCGACCCGGCGGCCCTGCGGGAGCTCGCGCACCGGCAGGAGCCGTTCGCCATCGTGCTAGGATGTTCGGACTCGAGGGTGCCCGCGGAGATCGTCTTCGATCAGGGGCTGGGGGACCTCTTCGTCATCCGTGTGGCCGGCAACATCGTCGCACCGTCCCAGATCGGCAGCGTGGAGTTCGCGGCGGCGGCCTTCGGCACCCGGCTCGTCGTCGTGCTCGGTCACACCTCGTGCGGCGCCATCAGCGCCACCGTCGACGAGGTGATCACGCCCGACCGGGTCGATTCGCCCAACCTCCGCTCGATCGTCGATCGGATCCGTCCGACGGTCCAGACCCTCGTCGAGGGCCAGCCGCCCCAGGAACGCGACACGCTCATCGCGCGGGCCGCCCGGGCCAACGTCCGGGCCTCCGTGGACCATCTGCGTCACGGCTCGGCGCTCCTCGAGGCGCTGGTCGCGGGGGACGGGCTGCTCGTCGTCGGGGCCGAGTACTCGCTCGAGACCGGTCGGGTGGACTTCTTCCACCGTTGACCGCGGGTCAGGTCAATCCCGTCCCGACCTCCTCGACCATCTCGCGCCGGAACAGCTCGGCGTCGCCCTCGTGGGCGACCACCTCGCAGCGGAGGCGGTGCCCCCGGGCCGTGCGCTCCTGCTCGACGCGCACCTCCAGCCGCGTCGACCACGACCCGCGCCGGCTCGTGACGACGTGGCGAGCCGACGCCGTCGCGGTCCCGGGTCGGTCGGGGTCGATCGTGAAGCACTCCTCGATCCCCCAGCCGTTCACGAGCCCGATCGGCTCCACCGGATACGGCTCCGGCGCCCCGTCCGGGGCCCAACCCTGCCGGATCGCCGTCGTGAGCCGACCCGACGCGTCGCGGTCCACCCGTCTCCGGGCCGGCGGCGGGTCCTCCACGTCGAACGACGGCGACCGCGCGGCCTCCGGAGGCGGCGGCGCGGGAAGGTGGGTGTCCTCGTCCGAAGGCGGACGCTCCGGGAGGCGGAGGACGCACGCTCCCGGTTCGAGGCGCAGCTCGAAGGGCTCGGCCAGCGGCTCTGCGATCGGCCAGTAGGAGGTCGAGATCGCGACCCGGATCCGGTGCCCCGGGCGGAATCCCCACGCGCAGTGGCGAAGGCGGACGCGCACGGTGTAGCGCCGACCGGGCTCGAGGGGACGCCGCTCGGACGGCCCGTCCCGAAGGTCGAGGTCGAGGAGGCCGTAGCTGACGCGTACGGACGTCCCGTCCGGCGCGACGTCGCAGAGCCGCACGGCAACCATGCCGCGGGGGCGATCGCAGCGGAGCTCCAGATCCACCTCCGGAGCGCCGAGGATCTCGAGCGGCCCGCCGAGCGGCGGCAGATCGAAGCACGCCGAAACCGCGTCGTCCGGCCCCTGGTCGCACGGCAGTCCGGTCAGCCCGAACGGACACCAGACGCCGGCCGCGAGCGCGCCCGCGCCGGTCCAGGGCACGATCACCTCGTCGCCGCTCTCCGAGCCCCGGCGTCGCTCCCGCTCCCGGATGCGCGACGACGGCCACCCGGCCTCGGCCACCCAGCGACCCCGCGACGTCGCCTCCTCCCACGGCCTCCCCCCTCCCTCGGGCATCCAGACGCGGTAGCCGGGCTCACCGCTCGCCGACGGTCGGTCCCGCAGGCAGGAGTCCCACCAGGCGAGAGCCACCTGCAGGAATCCGGCCGCGGGTCCAGGGACGCCGTTGTGGGGATAAACGTGAACCCACGGCCCCACCCAACCCCGCGCCGGCACGTCGAGCCCCGCCAGAAGCCGCGGGACCGTGTCGGCGTAGGCGTCGGCCCAGCCGGAGACGGCCAGGACCGGAACGTCGATCCGGTCGTAGGCGTCGGCGACGGAGCCTCGGCGCCAGTACGTGTCCCGGGTGTCATGCTCGAGCCAGCGCGCGGCGTAGAACGGCGTCGAGGCGAGCCGCTCGAGCCACGTCGACCTCCACGACGGGCCGACGAGATCGGGGTCCTGGGGGCGCATGGCGAGCGTCTGGAGCACGGCACCCCACGTCAGGTTCTCCATCAGCAGGCACCCGCCCATCCAGTGCGCGTCGGTGGCCCAGCGGTCGTCCGACGAGCACACGGTGACGACGCCCCTCAGCTCGGGCGGCCGGAGCGCCG
>CALJLC010000425.1 GCA_937982605.1 uncultured Gemmatimonadales bacterium
GTCTCTCAAGGCGGGCCGTTAGTGTGAAGGCCGGTGCCGTGGCAGAGAGCCGGCTCGGCGGCCGCTCAATGCGCGTGCGTCGAGCCTCCGGCGATTTCCGCGAGCGCGAGCACGGGCGCGCGCACCTCGACCTCGATCCCCGACGCGAAGACGAAGGTCAGTGTGAGGGTGTCTCCCACGGCGGGCACGGCCTCCAGCTCCTCGAGCATTCCGTGGACGACGCCGGGGCGCAGCTCCACGGCGTCCCCCGCGGGCACGTCGCCGCGCTCGGTCGGCCGCATCGTCATCATGCCGCCCCCTTGCTCCATCCGGTGGAGCGAACCGATCGCGTCGAAGGCGGGACGGAGTGCCACCAGGGCATCGTCGGTCGATCCCCCGTCGAGGATCGCGTAGACGGGCAGGCTCACTCCGTTGACGGATTCCGCGACGCGGACGTCGCGCACCGCCGGCGAGGCGGCCTCGGACGCGAGGGCCGGGTCACCGGCCGCCGGGGCGTCGCCAGCCGGTGTGCACGCGGCCAGCAGGAGCAGCGCCCCCAGCGCGCGTCGGGCTGCCCCTACCAATCGAGCTCCATCAGCATGCGCAGGTCTTCGGCGATCTCGGTCGGGGTCGCGCGGTCGAAAGGGTACTGGAATCGCCCGAGGCCGTCGGGTGTGATGAGGAAGAGCGACGCCGGGTGGGGCACGAGGTAGTTCTCGGTGCCGTCCGAGGAGGGCGGCAGCGTCTGCACGCTGGTCGAGGGCGCGATCGCGAATCCCATCGCCATGAGCAGCCCTTCGATCTGCACCTTGCTCCCGCGCAGGCCGACGGCGTCGCTCCGCAGCCCGCCGAGCCACTCGGTGATCCGCTCCGGCGAGTCCCGGCGCGGATCGACCGTCACGAAGACGATCTCGACCCGCTCCCGCTGCTCCGGCTCGAGCTGGGCCACGGCCGCCGCGGCCACCGACATCGAGATCGGACACACGTCGGGGCAGTGCGTATAGCCGAAGAAGAGCAGGCCGAAGAGGCCCTCCAGCGCCTCGCGCACGTTGATCTCGGAGCCGGTCTGGTCGGTCAGCGAGTAGTCGGGCACCGTGAACGGCGCGGCCGACTCCACCGCCGTCATGCGGCGCGCCACGCGCTCGAGCTCGCCGGCCGGCCCGCACGCCGCGAGCCCGCCCGCGGCGAGGAGGGTGCCGACCCGCAGAGCCGTCAGGCGCGCCGCCGGATGCCCCGTCCGTCTCTTGTCTGCCATCGATACGCCTGCGTGAGGGGAACCGTCGTGGTGGCGCTCAGCGGGTCGCCACGCTGAAGGGGAAGTCGCCGCGGACCACGTGCCCGTCGTCGCCGATCCCGCGCCACGCCACCGTGTACGATCCCGGGGCCAGCGCGTGATCGATCGACACCGCGATGACCTTCCCGTCGGAGGCGTCGGGCGTCGGGTCACCCGTGTGGACGAGCTCCCCGGACCCGTCGACGAGCCGCACGCTCACCGAGTTCTCCTGCGGCACCTGGCTGAACCAGAGCCGGAGCTCGTCCGGAGGCGCGACCGTCGACTCGGCCTCGGGCATCGACTTCGAAAGCGCGAAGTGGAGGCTGGAAGCGGAGAGCGTCGCCGCGCCGGCGACGAGGAAGGCGAGGGCGACGAGGAGGGACCTCTTCATCCGTGGAGTCTCCTTCGAGTTCGGGGCCGTCGTCGGCAGCGTGCGACCGAAGGTCGAATGTCGGGAATCGTACGCCTCCGGGATACCCGTGAACGGAGGCGAGGATCGGCCCCGACGGAGATTCGGCGTGCAACCCTTCCCATCGATCTCGTTTCCAACATTGTTAGACATGAGCGCTAACAACGTTAGAGGTGTGCGATGGGGCGAGACGGACTGCTCGGGGAGCTCGAGCACCAGGTGATGCTGGCGCTGCTCAGGCTCGGGGACGAGGCGTACACGGCCCCGATCGCGGAGGAGCTCGAGGAGCGGGCGGGGCGGCGCACGACGGTGGCCGCCGTCTACATCGTCCTGCGGCGGCTCGAGGAGAAGGGACTGGTCGTCTCCACGCTCCGCGAGGCCGGGCCGGAGGGCGGTCGGGACCGCCGCTACTTCGAGGTCACCGAGGAGGGCATGGACCGGCTGCGCCGGGCCCGGGCCGCGTACGCCTCGCTCTGGGAGGGCCTCGACACGGTGCTGGAGCCGGGCCGATGAGCGTCGGGCCGCCACGCGCCTGGCGGTGGATCCTCGAGCGATCGCTCTCGGACGAGGAGCGCGGATTCCTCGTGGCCGAGCTCGAGCACGCGTTCGCGGCGAAGGTCGAATCGGTGGGGCCGGCGGCCGCGCGGAAGTGGTACCGGGAGGAGGTCATGGCCTTCGTCCGGCGCGCGCCACGCCGGGGGCTGCGCGGAATCGGAACCGTATTCGGGAGGTGGGGCATGGGCGGGTGGAAGGAGCTTTCGATCGTGCTGCGTGGCCTCCGTCGGGCGCCGGGCTTCACGGCGCTGGCCACGTTCACGCTGGCGCTCGGGATCGGAGCGAGCGCCGTCGTCTTCGCCATCGCCGACCGGGCGCTGCTCAGGCCGCTCCCCTATCCGGAGGCCGAGCGCCTCGTCTCGGTGCTCGACGGATGGGGCACCTCGCTCGGCTCGCTCGAGATCCTGCAGCGGGAGATGACGACCGTGGAGGCGATCGGCGGCGCGTGGGACGCGGTCGGCTCCACCCTGCAGCCCGAGGCGGGACCCGCCCGGCGCGTGTCCGCGGCGCACGTCTCTCCGGAGTACCTGGCTGCGCTCGGCATGAGGCCGGTGATCGGACGGCTCTTCCGCCCCGAGGAGGCGGCGCCGGGTGCGGGGCGGGTCGCGCTCCTCTCGGCCGACTTCTTCGCGACCGAGTACGGAGCCGACCCGGCGGCGCTCGGTACGTCGCTGGTGCTGGAGGGCGAGCGCTTCGGGGTCGTCGGCGGGCTCCAGGCCGGAGTCGACATGCCGTCGGATCGGAACGACCTCTGGATCCCGGCCACGATGGACGGCTCGGCCGCGAACGTGGGGATGCACTGGGGTCTCGGAGCGTACTCGATGGTCGCCCGGATGAGGCCGGGGGTGCGCGCGTCCGACGTGCGCACCGAGGTCGCGTCGCTCGGCGAGACCGTGCGTCTGGCCAACCCCCTGTGGACGCCGCCGCCCGGCTTCTGGAACGAGGGCGTGGTGAGCCCGCTCCGCCAGGTGCGCGGACGGGACGCGCGGATGCCGCTGCTGCTCCTGCTCGGCGCCGTGGGCATCGTGCTCCTCGTCGTGTGCGCGAACGTGGCCAGCCTGCTGCTGGCGCGTGGCCTGTCCCGCCGGAGGGACCTCGCCGTCCGCAAGGCGCTCGGGGCAGGCGGCGGGCGTCTCGTCGTCGGCCAGCTCGTGGAGATCGGGGCGCTCGGCCTCGCCGGCTCGCTCCTCGGTCTCGCTCTCGCCGTGGGCGGGCTCGAGCTCCTGAGGCCCCTCCTGCCAGCCGAGGTGCCCGGAGCGGCCCGCGTGAGCATCGACCTGCGCGTGGTCGGATTCACCGCCTCGGTGGCGCTGGCGGTGTCGCTGCTCGCAGGACTCGCGCCCGCGCTGCGCGTCGGTCGGCAGGCACCCGGCGCGCTGCTGCGCGAGGGGGGGCGCGCGCGGTCGGTGAGCCGCGCCAGCCGGGGCACCACGCGCCTCCTGGTGGGAGCCCAGATGGCCGCGGCGGTCATGCTCGTGGCCGGGTCCGGTCTCCTCGGGCGAAGCCTCGTGAAGATGACCCGCGTCGATCCCGGCTTCGACGTCGAGGGTCGGGTGACCGCCCGCCTCGACCTTCCGCCGGGCCTGCCGACGAGCCGGGAGGCGCGTACCGCCCGCTTCGCCGAGATCGAAGCCGCGCTGGCCTCGGAGCCCGAGCTGGCCGGTGTGGCGCTCGCCAGCTCCGTGCCCTTCGACTCCGAGACGGAGAACATGGCCGTCTTCATCCCGGGGGTGACCGACGATCCGAACGCCCTTCCGGTGGTGCAGCAGCGTCGCGTCAGCGCCGCGTTCTTCGACGTCCTGGGCATTCCCGTACGGTCCGGTCGGTCGTTCGACGCTCGTGACCGCGTCGAAGCCCCGCCCGTGGCGATTGTCGACGAGACGTTCGTCGCCCGCTTCTTCCCGGGAGAGGATCCGATCGGGCGTACCGTGCGCTACCCGTGGCGGGGCGCGCCGGACATCGAGATCGTCGGCGTCGTGGGTGCCACCGCCGACGTCGATCTGGCCCGCCTTCCGGAGCCGACCGTGTGGTTTCCGATCTCGCAGCTGGCCGGTGGCACCATCGGCAACGCCGTGGCCGTGGCGAGAGCCTCGGGGGACGAGTCCGCGGCGCTGGCCGCGCTCCAGCGTCGCAGCCGATCGTTCGACGAGCGGATGCCGGTGAGCGAGCTGGCCACCTATCCGGAGCTCCTGCGCGACTCCCTGCCGGGGCCGAGGCTGCACTCGCTCCTGCTCGTGCTCTTCGCCGGAAGCACGCTGACGCTCGCCTGCGTCGGGGTGTACGGCGTCGCGGCGCTGGCCGCGCGTCAGCGGGTGCGGGAGATCGGCGTCCGGATGACACTGGGCGCCGACCCGTCGGAGATCCGGGGCGGCTTTCTGCGAGAGGGCCTCCTGCTCGCGCTGCCGGGGGGCCTGCTCGGCCTGGCTCTGGCGGCCCTCGGCGGACGGGTGCTCTCGAGCTTCCTCTTCGGCGTGTCTCCGGTCGACCCGGTCACCTTCGTGGGGACGCCGCTCCTGCTCGTCGGCGCGGCGCTCGCGGCCGCCTACCTGCCGGCGCGCCGCGCCACGCAGGTCGATCCGGCGGCGGTGCTCAGGGCGGAGTGACCGGGGAGGGGAGGAGACGGCCCAGGTAGTCTCGCAGGGCCTCGACCGATCGGTCGAAGGGCTCGATGCTCCGGGCGGCCCGCGCCTGGACGATGCCCCCCTCGATCACGGTCATCGCCAGCGTGGCGAGCGTCTCGGGGGAGGGACCGTCCCAGGCGGCTCCGGCGCGCGCCGCCTCGAAGCAGGCGACGAGCGCCCCGGTGAGGGAGTCGAAGATCCCGGCGATCCGACCCCGGGCCTCCGGGAGGGAGTCGTCGATCTCGAGCGCCAGCCCGCCGACCGGACAGCCGAGCGTGAAGCCCGTCTCGAGCAGGAAGGAGCGGTACGTACCGATCACGCCGAGCACCCGCTCCACGGGGTCGTCGGTGCGTTCGAACACCGGGTCGAGGAGCCAGGCGCCCAGCTGCTGCTCGTAGTGCTCGAGGACCGCGTCGAGGATCTCCGCCTTCGTGCGGAAGAAGTAGTAGACGCTTCCCGGATTGGCGCCCGAAGCCTCGGCGATCCGCGCCAGGGAGGTACCCTGGTATCCCTGCTCCCAGAAGAGCTGCCGCGCCGCGTCGACGACGCGCTCGCGCGTATCGCTGGCCATCCTGGAGCCTCCTTGCGGGGCGAGCCGCCGGGTCGTATTAGTTATGTGACTAACTAAACTAGAGGGCAACCGGCGTCCGCTCAAGGGCGTCCCGGCGCGAACACGAGGAGGCAGGATGAGCGGGATCAGCGTGAAGCACGTCGTCTTCGGGGGGCTCGTGACGGGCCTCGTCATCAACGTCGGGGAGACCGTGCTGAACGGGTATCTCCTCATGCCCCACTACGCGGACCGGATGATGGTGTATGGTGTTCCGGAGTCGCCGTACTCGGTGCCGATCTTCACGGTGTACGGCTTCGTGCTGGGGATCGCCGCCATCTGGCTCTACGCGGCCGTCCGGCCCCGCTTCGGCGCGGGCCCGCGAACGGCCGTCATGGTCGGCCTCTTCATCTGGGTTCTCTACGCGGGGTCGTTCGCCTCCTTCCACCTGGCCATCCCGCTCTTCCCGCCGGTGGTGCCCTTCGGGAATCTGGCGTGGGGCCTCGTCGAAGGGCCGGTGGCGGTGCTCCTCGGCGCCTGGGTCTACCGGGAGTCGGGCGGGACCGTGGGGCACCCGACCGACGCCACGGCCGCGGCCGCGTGAGGCCGGCCTCCGCGGCCTGAGGCTCAGCCGCCGTTGGCGGCCTTCTCCCGCCAGAAGCGGCGGCGATCGCCCTCCGGGTCTTCCAGGGCCGGGGTGACGGCGCGCACGAGGCGCACGTTGCCCCGACCGAAGACCTCCTGGAGCGCCTTCATCGTCTCGGCGTCGGGCGAGGCACGCAGCGTCTTGGACCGGAGCCGCGGGGCGCGCTCGCCGTTGTCCTGACCGACCTGGAGCCAGACGGGTGACGTGCCGGCGTGGTCGAGCAGGATCTGGCGCGCCTTCGCGAAGGCGGCCTCCTGGACGTCGGAGTCGAGCTCGAGCTCGATCTGGATCGCGAGCTCCCCCGTCTCCGTCATCTCTTCGAGCGGCCGCACGGAGTTCAGGAAGATCGGTGGCTCCTCCTCGTCGGCGCGGTCGCTAACCCGCCCGGTCACCAGCAGGACCGCGTCCTGCTGGAGGATCTCCTTGTTGCTCTCCCACGCGTCGCGGAAGGCGAGGATCGTGGCGGTGCCGGTGAAGTCCTCGACCGTGATCTTGCCCCACTCGGAGTTGTCCGAGCGCTTGATCTGACGCGCCACCGACGTGACCACGCACGGCAGCTCGACCATCTGACCCGCCCGCTCGGGCAGCGTGTCGGCCGAGACCGGCTCGAAGGCGCGCACGACCTCCCGGAAGCGGTCGAGCGGGTGACCCGAGATGAAGAAGCCGAGCGCCGCCTTCTCGCGCGCCAGTCGGTCGGGCTCCGGCCACTCCGGCACGTTCGGCAGGGAGGGTGGTCGGCGCACGATGCCCGAGGCCTCACCGAAGAGGGATCCCTGGCCGGACTCGATCTCCGCCTGGCGCGCCTGGACCTCTCCGTACGCCGTGTCGAGGCCAGCCGAGAGCTGTGCGCGCCCCCCGAAGTCGTCGAGCGCGCCCGCCGCGATCAGCGCCTCGCAGGCGCGCTTGTTGAGCGCCCGGATGTCGATGCGCTCCAGGAAGTCGAAGAGCGACGTGAAGCGGCCCTGCTCCCGCGCGGCCAGGACCGAGTTGACCGCGCCCTGGCCCACGCCCTTCACCGCGCCGAGGCCGAAGCGGATCGCGCCGGCGGGGGTGACCGTGAACTTCCAGCCGGATTCGTTGACGTCGGGCGGGAGGACCTCGACCGGCTCGTCGAGCTTGGGCACGTAGCGGGGCAGGTCGCGGCACGCCCCGATGTACTTCACCACGCTGTCGGTGCTGTCGAGGACGGACGAGAGCAACGCGGCCATGAACTCGGCCGGGTAGTGCGCCTTCAGCCACGCCGTGTGGTAGGAGACCAGCGAGTACGCGGCGCTGTGAGACCGGTTGAAGCCGTACCGACCGAACGTCTCGATCTGCTCGGCCAGCTCCTCGGCGATGCGCTGGTCCACGCCCCGCTCGACCGCACGCTCCACGAACTTCCCGAGCTCCTCCTTGATGAGCTCCGCGATCTTCTTGCCGACCGCCTTCCGGAGCACGTCGGCCTCGCCGAGCGTGAAGCCGGCGAGCTCCGAGGCGATCCGCATGACCTGCTCCTGGTAGACGATGACGCCGTACGTCGGCTCCAGGACCCGTTCGAGGGAGGGGTGCGGATAGGTGACCGGCTCCCGACCCAGCTTCCGGCGGATGAAGACGTCGGTCATGCCGGAGTCGAGCGGCCCCGGACGGATGAGGGCGTTCGTGGCGACGAGGTCCTCGAAGCGGTCGCAGCGCATGGCGCGCAGCTTGTCGTTGGCCAGATTCGACTCGAACTGGAAGACGCCGGCGGTACCGCCACGGGCCATCATGCGGTAGACCGCGGGGTCGTCGAGCGGAACGTCGTCGATGCCGTCGTATTCCTCGCCGGTGTCGGGGTTGGTGAGCTTCCCGTAGCGCTCCCGGACCATCTTCACCGCGTCGTGGATCACGGTGAGGGTCTTGAGGCCCAGGAAGTCCATCTTGAGCATGCCCGCGTCTTCCAGGCAGTTCATGTCGTACTGCGTGACGACCATGGCGTCGTCGTCGCCGCCGTTCTTCCCGGACTGGATGCTCACGGGGACGTAGTCGTCGAGCGGGCCGGGCGCGATGACGACGCCCGCCGCGTGCACCGAGGAGTGCCGGGCGAGCCCCTCGAGCGTCTTCGAGTAGTCGAAGAGCTGCCGGTGCCGCTCGTCCGACTCGTAGAGGTCGCGGACCTCCTTGAGCCCCTCGATCGCCTCCTCGACGGTGTACGCCTGGCCGGGCTGGTTCGGGATCAGCTTGGCGATGCGGTCCGTCTCGAAGGGCTGGAACTTGAGGGTGCGGCCCACGTCCTTCACGACGGCCCGGCTCTTCATCGTTCCGAAGGTGATGATCTGGCCGACCGCGTCCTTGCCGTACTTCTGGCGGGTGTACTCGATGACCTCCCCGCGACGTTCGTAGCAGAAGTCGATGTCGATGTCCGGCATCGAGATCCGCTCGGGATTCAGGAAGCGCTCGAAGAGGAGGTCGAACTCGATGGGGTCGAGGTTCGTGATGCCGAGCGCGTAGGCGACCAGCGAGCCGGCCGCCGATCCGCGACCCGGACCGACCGGGATGTCGTGATCCCGGGCCCACCGGATGAAGTCCTGCGTGATGAGGAAGTAGCCGGCGTAGCCGGTTCCCTTGATGACCCCCATCTCGTAGTCGAAGCGCTCCCTGACCTCCGGCGGAAGCGGGTCCCCGTAGCGCTCCTTCGCGCCCTCGAGCGCCAGGTGCTCCAGGAAGTCGTTCTCGTCGGAGTGCTCCGCGGGGAGCGGAAACTCCGGCAGGTAGTACTTCTTCTCGAAGACGAGGTCGACCTCGTCGGCGATCTTGAGCGTGTTCTCGATGACGTCGGGCCGGTCGGCGAAGGCGGCCGCCATCTCCGGACCGCTCTTGAAGTAGAGCCCCTCGTCGTAGCGCATCCGGTTGGGATCGTCGCGGTCCTTGCCGAGCCCGATGCACAGGAGCACGTCGTGCGCCTCGTGGTCCTCCGGCTGCAGGAAGTGCGAGTCGTTCGTCACCACGACCGGAAGCCCGAGCTCCTCGCCGAGCGTGAAGATCCGCCGGTTGAGCTCGGCCTGACCGTCGGAGTCGTGCGCCTGGACCTCGAGGTAGTACCGGCCGTCGAAGAGGTTCGCGTACCACTCGGCCGCCTCGCGGGCGCCGTCCCAGTTGTCGGCCAGGAGATGGCGCGCCACCTCTCCGGCCATGCACGCCGAGGAGACGATGATCCCCTCGTGGTGCTTCGCCAGCACCTCCCGGTCGACGCGCGGCTTGTGGTAGAACCCCTCCGTGTACCCGATCGACGAGAGCTTCACCAGGTTGCGGTACCCGGTCAGATCGCGCGCGAGGAGCACCAGGTGGTAGTACGCCCGCTCGCCCTGACCGGACTTCGAGCGCTCGCGTCGATCTCCCGGCGCGACGTACGCCTCCATCCCGATGATCGGCCGGATGCCCTCCCGCTGCGCCGCCTTGTGGAAGGTCCAGGCGCCGAACATGCACCCGTGATCGGTGAGCGCGAGCCCCGGCATCTCGAATTCCTTCGCCCTGCGGACGAGGTCGGAGATCCGGTTGGCCCCGTCGAGGAGCGAGTACTCGGAATGCGTGTGGAGGTGGACGAAGCTCACTGCGGGACGGGCTCTGAGGAGGCTGCAGGGGTGATCATAACCGGAGCCCGGGGGGGCGCCAGTCGGTACCCGCCCGGGCCCGGCGCGGAGCCCTGCGCTTCGTTGAAGTGTTGTCCATGCGACACCCGGTCGCCGACGCCGGGGCCACGGCGCGATCCTCGGACCGTACGTCGGGTACCATCGTCGATGCCGGAACCACGCCCCCGGGAGCCAGCGTGCCGACTCCACGACCGTCCGTCCGCAGCCGCGCGGCACCCCTCCTCGTCGTGACTGCCGCGGTGGGCGTCGCCGCCGGCCCGGCGGCGGGGCAGGAGCGTCTGCCGCTGATGGCGGTCGAGGTCCGCCCGGCCGATTTCGCCCTCTCGGGGGCCGAGTCGATCGGGCGTGGACGGGTGGCGGTGGTCTACCGCTCCGACGGCCCCGAGCTCGCGTTGCACCGGGTGCACGAAGACCCCGTGCTTCCTCGGGTTTCCTACCCGGAGCCTCCCCCGACGCCCGAGCCGGTCACCGCCGGCGAGGTCGCGGCGCGCCACACCGCGCTCTGGGTCTGGAACACGCGCCAGATCCTCGACGAGCCCGAAGAGCGCGCCCGGCTGCTCGACCTCGTCCGGGACGAGTCGGTGACGCGCGTGTTTCTTTATCTGGCCGCGGGACGCGGACACCCCCCCTCGGCCGGCTTCATCCCCTTCGACGGCGCCGAGCTCGGACCCCTCCTGGCGGAGCTGAGGTCTCGGGGGGCGCTGGTGTACGCGCTGGACGGCGATCCCTGGTACGCACTGCCCGAGAACCACCCGGGTGTGCTCCGCACGATCGAGCGGCTGGCCGAGCACAATCGGTCCGTGCCGGAGGCGCAACGCTTCCACGGCGTTCGCTACGACATCGAGCCGTACCTCGTGCCCGGTTGGCACGGAACCCGCCGAGCCGAGCTCCTCGACGGCTGGATGGAGCTCATGGCGTCGGCGTCCCGAGCCGCCCGGCGTGGCGGTCTGGCGTTCGGCGCGGACATCCCCTTCTGGCTCGACTCCCCGGACGAGGTGACGGGGGAGCTCCTCGAAGCCACCGTGGACGGCCGCGCCGCGCCGATTCTCGAGCATCTGCTGCCGGCCGTCGACGACGTGGCGGTGATGGACTACCGGACAACGTCGCTCGGGCCGAACGGGGCGCTCGCTCTGGCGCATGGCGAGATGGAGGCGGCCGCGCGGCACGGCGTGGACGTCTTCGTCGGGCTGGAGACGACCCGCCTCAACGACGAGGACCTTTTCACTTTCCACGGGCCGTCGACCGAAGGCCTGCCCCCGCACGGTCGCGCGCGCTGGATCGTGCTCCACGGGCTCGACGACGGCCGGGCCCGTCTCTGGCTCGTCGACGGAGAGGTGGCGTTGGCGGCGCTCCGCGAGGAGTTGCCGGACGCGTCGCTCCTCCGGCACTGGCCGGCCGGCCGGCCCACGCGGGTCGCCGCGGACCTTCAGTCGTTCCATGCGCTCGGCGAAGCGCGGATGCGGAGCGTAGCGGACGACATCGTGCGCCGCCTCGCGGACCGTCCGGCGTTCGCCGGAATCGCGATCCACGACCTGGAAGGACTCAGCCGGCTGCGCGAAGGGAGCTGAGCCCCCCGGGCCCGCGATCCGGTCCTCGGATGCGGGACGCGCGCATCGGGGCCGCGTTTCTCCTGGCGACCCCGGTGGCCGGGGTCAGATCTTGCTCGCCGTCCCCGGTCCCGCTCCCCCGGGTGCTTCGATGCTTCGCACGGTGCTGAAACTCTTCGCTGGCGCGGTTCTCCTTCTTCTCCTCGCGGGCGGTGGCGTCTTTCTGTGGGCGAGCGCCGAGTCGGGCGACCGCCTGAGCCGGCCCTACGAGGTCCACGACGAGCCGTTTCCGGTTCCCTTCCCGCTCGAGGAGGAAGAGGCCGCCGGGATGACCGAGGAGGAGGCTCGTCGCGCGGCGTTGGCGGCCGCCGTGGAGCGGGGCCGGCAGCTCGTGGCGTCACGCTACGTATGCGTGGACTGCCACGGAGAAGACCTCGCCGGGGGCGTGATGATCGACGCCTTCCCGATGGGGCGCGTGCTCGGCCCCAACATCACCGGTGGGGAGGGAAGTCGGACGGTCGGCTACACCGCGTCCGACTGGGACCGGATCGTGCGGCACGGCGTGCGCGCCGACGGCCGGCCGGCGCTCATGCCGTCCGTCGACTTCCGGGCCATGTCCGACCAGGAGCTCTCGGACATCGTCGCGTACGTCGGGTCACTCCCCCCCGTCGATGCGGTCGTGCCCGAGCCCAAGCTCGGTCCGCTCGGACGGTTCCTCCTGGCCACCGGCCGGATCCCGCTCTCGGCGGATCGGCTCGCGGACCAGGACATTCACGCGGCGCTCCCACCCGTGGCCGAGGTCTCGGTCGAGTTCGGGGCGCATCTGGCGGCCGTTTGCGCGGGCTGCCACGGCATCGAGCTCTCGGGCGGTCCGATTCCCGGTGGGGATCCGGCGTGGGCCGTCGCCCGCAACCTCACGCCCCACGAGGAGGGACTGGCGGCGTGGACGTTCGAGGATTTCGAGCGTGCGCTGCGCGAGGGCGTTCGCCCCGACGGCGCGGCGCTCGCCACGCCGATGGACTTCGTCGTGCCCTACACCAGCCAGATGACCGACGTCGAGCTGAGTGCGATGTGGGCGTACCTGAGGACCCTCGAGCCGAGGCCCACCGGGAGCTGACCCCTCACTGCTGCCGGTCGACCTCGATGCGGAGCGGCACCACGATCTCCCCCCAGTGGAAACGCAGCTCCGTCGTGTAGGGGCCGACCTCCGGAAAGTAGAACGCGAGGACCTCGATGGCGCTCGACCGCTCGGGTCGGACCCGGACGCGGGCGGCCTCGGTCTCCATCGGGAAGAAGGAGTGGTGCGTGTCCCACTCCCGGACGAAGACGACTTCCCACGGCTCGGACTCGTGCGGGACGGTCCACAGTCCGTAGCGGCCGGCCGGCAGCGTGGCTCCCTCGACCCGGACGGGCCCGCTGAAGTCGATCCAGGTGGCGCGGTTCGCACCGGGGGTCCAGACGACGTCGTAGTCGAGGATGTCCCCGAAGACCGACCGGCCTCTCAGCACCGGGCGGTCGTACGCCAGCGAGATCGTCGTCGTGTTGACGGTCTGGGAGACGGTGCCGTGCTGGCTGGCGCGTGGCTGGGCGTGCAGCGGCGCGGCGCTCCACGCGAGCGTCGCGAGGAGGAGGGGCAGGACGGGGCGCATCGGGACCTCCGGTCGAGGGGCTCGACCTCCGAACGCGCGCGACCCTCGTCCCGGTTCCCGCTACACCTCCTCCGTCGCGCTCCCTACGACGTGCAGCGGAAGGTCCCGAGCAGCGTCTCGAGCTGGATCATGTACTCGTACTTCTCCTTGCCGGGGGCGTAGAGCCAGGCGTCCAGGAGGTACGTCCGATCCTGGGCATCGCAGGTGACGGTGCGCGTGATGAGCGGTCCGCCCGCGGGCCAGTTGCGCTCCGGCGGGTTGCGCCACATCGCCTGGAGCTCGAAGGCCGGGCTGCCCTCGAAGTCGAAGACCCGATCCTCCGCCCGCTCGACGACCACCTCCTGCGGCTCCGTATAGTGCTCGGCCGCGACGGCGTTTCTCCACGCCAGGACCTCGTCGCGGGAGAGGAGGCCCGGCGCGGGGCTCCGCCACGACACCGAGATCTGCCGGATGAGCTCGGACGGGTCGGGGTTGTCGTTGCGGAAGATGTAGATGGAGTCGCGGGTCTGCCATCGGTAGACGTCCGGCAGAACCATCGAGAAGCCGGCCATGAGCGCGAGCGTATCGGCCAGGGCCGAGTCGACGCCCGACATGTACATCCGGTTGCGCGCGTACGCCCGGTACTGGCCGTCGAGCATCTCGTTGACGCGGGGCAGGTAAGCCTCGAGGTCCGCGTCGGTCCATCCGGGCTCCAGGAGCACGAGCGTGACGGTCTGCCCACGCGACCAGACGTCGTAGACCTGATGGATCCCGTTCTCCGTGATGGGCTCGCGCGCGTCCTCGAGCACTTCCTGAACCCAGGGCTCGTCGCGTGTGCCCACCACGAGCATCTGGCGGAAGCGGCGGAGCCGGTCCCAGAACTCGGCGTACGGCTCCTGGTACGTCACGGTGAAGGTCTTCTCGTCCCGGACCGTGGTGATCGTCGGCTCGAGCGCGTCGAAGACCGTGCGCTCGAGCGCCTCCCACCGGTCGGCCGGCATGACCGCGATGATGCTGTTCGCATCTCCGTAGGCCATCGGAACCTCGTCACACGCGCCGACGGCCAGCACGGTCGCGAGCGCGAAGAGCGTCGTCGTCGGGCGGCGGTGAATCATCGCTCTGCCTCGTTCGGGCGTGGGGGTCTCGACATGGGGCACCTGCTCATACGGCCGTCAACGTACCGAGGTTGCGCTCCAGGAGCGCGTCCGGGTCCGGGTCGCGGCCCATGAACTCCCGAAAGAGCTCGTCGGGGTCGGCCGAGTCGCCCCGGGCCAGGATCGACTCGACGTAGGCCCGCCCGGTCTCTCGATTGAAGATCCCCTCGCGCTGGAAGCGCGTGAAGACGTCGGCGTCGAGCACCTCGGACCAGAGGTAGCTGTAGTACCCGGCCGCGTACCCGCCGGCGAAGAGGTGCGTGAACGAGGTCAGGATGTGCAGGTCGGCGAACTCGGGCGCGGGTGCGAACTCCGCGAAGCGAGCCCGTCCGAACTCCATCGTCTCGTCCCCCTGGCGGGCGTCGACGGTCTCGTCGGGCTCTTCTCCGGCGTCGGCTCGGAGCTTCGGAGCCAGCTGCTCGTGGAGCGCGAGGTCGACCGTGCCGAGCGAGAGCTGCCGCATCTGGGCCCATCCGCCCATGAAGCGGCGCGCCGCGATCATCCGCTCGAACAACTCCTGGGGGAACGGCTCGCCGGTCTCGTGGTGGCGGGCGAAGAGGTCGAGCGCCTCGCGCTCCCACGTCCAGTTCTCCATGAGCTGGCTGGGGAGCTCGACCCAGTCCCACGCCACGTGGATACCGGCGCGGGCGGCGATCTCGACCCGCGAGGTGCAGTGGTGAAGGAGGTGGCCGAATTCGTGGAAGGTGGTCTGTACCTCCCGATGGG
>CALJLC010000426.1 GCA_937982605.1 uncultured Gemmatimonadales bacterium
AGCAGGGGGTTCCAGGGTAGCGCGGCCACGAGCGACGCGGTCAGCAGCAGGAGCGTCGGGTCGCCGGCCTTCACGTGCTCCTGCTCGTGACGCAGCAGCATCGACCGTTGCGCCTCGTCCAGCGACGCGGTCCAGGCGGGAACCACGATGCGGTGCCGGAGGACCCCGATCACCGCCGGACCGACATCGCGGGAGCGAAGCACGGGCACGCCGTCGATCTCGCCGGCGCGCCACCGGCGGGCTCGAAGCGCCGTCGCCACCAGCCCGCCCACGAGCGCCGAGGCGAGGAGCGTCGAGAGGAGCGCCCATCCCGCCAGGAGCGCCCCGTCCAGCACGGAGAGCAGGTCGACCCCGTTCATGACCACACCCGCGGAGGGTGACGCCACGACCAGCGCGTCGTCCAGCTCCACCGCCGCCGCCGAGTCCTTCAGCACGACGCCGGCCACCGGAAGCAGGACCGAGAGCAGGAGCGCCGCGCTCCACACCCGCCGGGTCGACCCGCCGGCCGTGCGGACCAGCCGTTCCACGGGCACCGCCGCCACGAGCACCAGCGCCGAGATCACCACCGAGTACAGCATCCACGCCGCGATCACCCGTCCTCCCCCCTCCCCTCGTCGTCGTCGAGTCGCGCGTCGAGCAGCGCACGGATCCTCTGGAGCTGTTCGTCGGACAGCTCCTGATCCGAGACGAGGTGTGCCAGCAGCGTCTCCGTGGACCCCGCGAAGAGCTTGTGCGTGATCCGGTCCAGCGCCGTGACGCGCGCCTCGCCCCGCTCCACCAGCGCGTGATAGCGATACGCCCGCCCCTCGGACTCGTGACCGACGTGCCCCTTCTCCTCGAGCGTGCGCAGGATGGTGAGGACCGTCGTGTACGCCAGCTCGAGCGGCAGGCGCTCCCGGACGTCCGCGACCGTCGACGGCCCGTGCTCCCAGAGCACCGCCATGATGTCGAGCTCGCGATCCGTGAAGACGGCCCCGCCCATCTCGCTCCCCCTGTCTACGAGAGATGTAGTAGCAGGCTAGCGCCTCCGGCCCACTCCGTCAACGAGAGTCATAGTAGACACCCTTGTGCATCTACTAGTTTTCTAGTATTAGCTATCTAGTAGGAGCGCGGGCGCGGTGGCCGCCGCCGGCAGGACGACGACATGGGGAGGGGCGGATGGGTCGAGGGCACGTACGGTTCCGGACTCAAGGGGTTACCGGTGTCGCTACGGTCGAGGCGGCGGCGCCGCCCCGCGCCATCCGCCCGGCGGCGTGGGCGGCGGTCGCGGCGGCGTGGCTCACCCTCGCGTCCGCGGCGCCCGCCTCGGCACAGTCGAGCCAGGACGCCGAGCCCCCCTCTCGCTCGATCGAGATCGTCGGCGTGCAGCCGCCGACGCCCGCCGGTGACGGACGGCTCCACTATCCCGTCCCTTCCGTCGACGGCGGCGTGTCCGTGGACGGCCGGCTCGACGAGCCGGCGTGGGAATCCGCCGTCGTCGTCCCGCTGCCGTGGGAGGTCGACCCGGGCGACAACTCGGCGGCGCCGGTGGAGACCGAGTGCCGGCTGGCGTTCGATGCCGACAACCTCTACCTGGGCTGCACGGCGCTGGACCCCGATCCCGAGCGTATCCGGGCGTACATCGTCGACCGGGACCGCATCGACGGGCACGACCGCATCACCCTCACCCTCGATCCGTTCAACGACCAGCGCCGCGCGTTCCAGTTCGGCGTGTCCGCTCTCGGCGTGCAGTCCGACGCGGTGCTGTCCCAGAGCGGCGGCAACCCCAACCAGCCGCAGGACGCCCAGCCGATCGATCCGTCCTGGGACGCCATCTGGTCGTCCGCCGGGGCGATCACCCCGTCGGGCTTCGTCGTGGAGGCGGCGATTCCCTTCCGCTCCCTTCGTTTCCCGAGCTCGGACGGCGAGCAGTCGTGGGGCGCGTACTTCACGCGGTGGTGGCCCCGGGGCAACAACGTCGAGATCCGGAGCGCCACCTGGGATCGCGACGATGCCTGCACGCTGTGCCAGGCCAATCTGGTCACGGGCATCGCCGGGGGCGCGCAGGGAGCCAACGTCCAGCTCACGCCCACCTTCACGAGCGCCCGCACCCAGAATCGGCCCGACGACGGCGGCGGGCTCGAGACCGATCCGGTCACGGGCGAGGTCGGGCTCGACGCGCAGTGGGGGATCACCTCGAACCTGACCCTCAACCTCACCGCCAACCCCGATTTCTCCCAGGTGGAGGCGGACGTCGCGCAGCTCGACGTCAACAACCGCTTCGCGCTCTTCTTCCCCGAGCGCCGACCCTTCTTCATGGAGGGGGCCGACTTCTTCGAAACGCCGATCCGGGCCGTCTTCACCCGCTCGATCGTCGATCCCGTCGGCGGTGCCAAGGTCACCGGCAAGCTGGGAGGCAGCGCTGTCGGACTGCTGGTGGCCCGGGACCGGACCAACCAGATCCTGATCCCGGGCAGCCAGTCGTCGGAAGCCGCCACCCTCGACGACGGACCGGTCACGGCGATCGCCCGCTTCCGCCGCGACATCGGAGGCGCCTCGACCCTGGGGGTGCTGTACACCGGCCGGGAGGGCGACGGATACGCCAACCGCGTCGGTGGCGTCGACGCTTTCTGGCGGCCGGCCGGCTCGGTCACGCTCCAGGCGCAGCTCATGCGCTCGAGCACCGCGTACCCCGACTCGATCGCGGGCGACTTCGGCCAGCCGACCGGGACGTTCGAGGGCAACGCCGCGGTCCTGCGTGGAACGTGGAGCACCCGGAGCTGGCGGGTATCCGGAAACGTCCGCGGCATCGACCCGGGCTTCCGCGCCGACGCCGGCTTCGTGACGCAGGCCGGGGTGCGCGGAGGCAACGTGGACGTCGCCCGTACCTGGTGGGGCGGCTCGCGCGGCTGGTTCACGCAGCTTCGCCTCGAGACGGGCACATGGCACAACCGGGACGTGGACGGGAACCAGATCAACGGTGGAATCTGGGCCGGTCTCAACTACCGGGGGCCGGGCCAGCTCTCGATCGGCATCTGGCCCAACCTCTTCATGAAGGAGTACCTGGCGGGCACGACGTACGAAGGGATGAGCCAGCTCTGGTTCGACGTGCGCGCCGCGCCCGCCGGATGGTGGTCGGCCGGCGTGAACGGCAACGTCGGCGACGCCCTGGACTTCGCCAACGAACGACTCGGCTCGGAGACCCGCCTTTCACCCGACCTCTCCCTGCGGATCGGGCGCAACGTGGAGGCCTCGGTCAGCCACACCTGGCAACGTCTGAGCCACGGCGGTGATCGCGTCTTCACCGCGAATCTGACCCAGCTCCGGACGGTGTACAGCTTCAGCCCGCGCTCGTTCGTGCGCGCGCTCGTCCAGTACCGCCGCACGGACCGCGACCCCGGCGTCTATGTGGACACGGTCGACCGGCGGGCCGAGCGCACGGTCCTCCAGCTCCTCTACGCCTACAAGCTGAACCCGCAGACCGTCTTCTTCCTGGGGTACTCGGAGAACGGAGAGGGCGCGGTGGACCCGGACCGTCGCCGGACGCCGCTCACCGTGCAGGGAAGGACGCTCTTCCTGAAGCTGGGGTACGCGCTGCGCCTCTGAGCGACCGGTGGCGTCCGGCCCGAGAGCCTTCGGCGGCTCAGCTCTTCCGCGCCACCACCACGCCGATGGGTCCCGCGGACCAGACCTGCTCCGCCTCGAAGCCCGCCGCGCGCAGCGCGGCCAGCTCGTCGTCGAGCGGCAGGTACGTGTCCTCCTCGGCCCACTCCTCGAAGTGCGCCCACGCCCGCTCGTCGGGGATGCCCCCGGCCACCAGGTGGTCGGCCCAGAAGCGGTACAGCGGCGCGCTCGCCGACGCCTCGGCCGGCATCGTGGCGTCCGCGTTGACGAGCACGCCGCCCGGACGGAGCGCGTCGTGCACGCGTACGAAGAGCGCGGCCTTCGCCTCGATCGTGGGGATGTGGTGGAGGGAGAGCGACGCGGCGAAGGCGTCGCACGGCGCGAACGGCTCCTCGAAGGAGCGGAGCGTGAAGCGTACCCGGTCCCCGAAGCGATCGAGGCGCGCGCGCGCCCTGTCCAGCATCTCCGCGTCGACGTCGAGCAGCTCGACGACCGCGTCGGGCGCCGCCGCAAGCACGGCCTCGCTCAGAGCGCCGGTGCCCGCACCGAGGTCCACCACGTGCGCCGGGCCGGCCGTCGCGACGGCTTCCGCGGCCACGGAGAGCATCGTCTCGTACCCGGGAATGAAGCGACGGATGGTCTCGTCGTAGTCGCCGATATCGAGCCGGAGGTGCCGGCGGACGGAGTGAGACACGGAGCACACGGAACGAGGAGGCGCAGCTGCGGCTACCCGCACCTTGCACGACCGCCCGACTCCGGACAAGGTGCCTTCCCGGCGGCGACCACGG
>CALJLC010000427.1 GCA_937982605.1 uncultured Gemmatimonadales bacterium
TCCCGGTTGTTTTGGAATATTATTGCATGCGTCCGCTGGTACGAGGGTTTCTCATGCTCACGGGTGAGACCGACACGACGCTCCGGCGTCGAATCACCCGCAACCAGAGGAGGATGCGATGGCCATCACGAAGTACTCGGTCCGCCGACCGACCTATCCCGCATGGAACGAGCTGGACGAGATGACGAACCGCCTCTCGCGGCTGTTCGACGACTCCTTCGTCGGGGCCCGTGCCGGTCGCTGGATGCCCGCGGTCGCCGTCTCCGAGACCAAGGACGAGCTGCTGCTTACCGCCGAGCTCCCCGGCATGTCCGAGGACGACATCTCGATCGAGCTCGAGAACAACGTCCTTACCATCAGCGGCGAGAAGACCGAGGTGCGTGAGGAGAACGAGGAGGATCGGAAGTACCACGTGTTCGAGCGGAGCTACGGCTCGTTCACCCGCTCCTTCACCCTCCCGCGGACCGTCGACGGCTCCGGTATCGTCGCCAGGTTCGACAACGGTGTGCTCTCCGTGACCCTGCCCAAGATGCCCGAGGCGAAGGGCCGCAGGATCGAGAGCACGTGCTAGCCACCGCGCGGGCCGTGGAGCTGCAGCCCCCGTGACGGGCGGGCTCCGGTATTCTCACCGGAGCCCGCCTTCTTCTTTTCCGCGTCATTCATGACCCACGATCCCCACCGCTCCGAGCTCGACGGGCTCCGGAGCGCCTTCGACCGCATCGCCGAAGCGTACCTGTCCGGGCTCGACGACCGTCCCGCGCTCGACCCGGCGTCGTTCCGGGCGCTGGAGGCCTTCCGGGAGCCCCTCCCCGACACCGGCGTCGGAGCCACGGCCGCGCTCCGGATGCTGCACGACGGCCTGCCGGCCGCGGGCGCCTCGTCCGGACCCCGCTTCTTCCACTGGGTGGTCGGGGGCTCGACGCCGGCCGCGACGGGCGCGGACTGGCTCACCACGCTGATCGACAACCCCACCTACGCCTGGATCGGCTCTCCGCTCGGGGTCGAGCTCGAGCTCGTGGCGCTCGAGTGGCTGAAGTCCCTCTTCGGCCTCCGCGCCGAGATGACCGGCATCATGGTGACCGGCGCGTCGATGGCCAACTTCGTCGGGCTGGCGGCGGCCCGACAGTGGTGGGGCGAGCAGCACGACGTGGACATCTCCGAGGAGGGCATGGCGGGGCTCCCGCGCATGCCGATCCTCACCTCGGGCTACGTCCACGCGAGCGCGGTGAAGGTGGCGTCCCTCCTCGGGCTGGGGCGCAGCGGCATCGAGCGGCACACGGCCGACGCGGTCGGTCGGGTGGACCTGGCCTCGATGGAGGATGCGCTGAAGCGGCTGAAGGGCCGGCCCGCGGTGCTCATGGCGGTGGCCGGCGAGGTCAACGCCGGGGATTTCGATCCGATCGAGGAGATGGCCGACCTCGCCGAGCGCTACGGGGCCTGGCTTCACCTGGACGGGGCCTTCGGGCTCTTCGCGGCGGTCTCTCCCCGGACGGCGCACCTCGTTCGCGGCGCGGAGCGCGCGGATTCCGTGACCGTCGACGGCCACAAGTGGCTCAACGTGCCGTACGACAGCGGTTACGCCTTCGTGCGGGATCGCGAGCTGCTCGCGAAGGCGTTCGCGTATTCGGCCCGCTACCTCTCCGATCCGACCGACCCGCGGCCGGTGCTCGGCGGCCTCGGGCCCGAGAGCTCGCGACGGGCCCGCGCGCTGCCGGTGTGGGCCACCCTCAAGGCGTACGGACGGGACGGCTACCGCCGCCTCTTCGAGCGACACCTGGACCTCGCGGCCCGGCTGGCCGCGCTCGTCGATGCCGCGCCCGATCTCGAGCTGCTCGCCGAGCCGAAGCTCAGCGTCGTCTGCTTCCGCTTCGACCCCGGCGGCGAGGACGAGGACGGGCTGAATCGCCTCAACGAGGCGCTCGGGCGGAGGATCTTCGAGGACGGTCGCTTCGCGGCCGGGACCACCGACTACGGGGGCCGCATCGCGCTGCGTCCGACCCTCGTGAACTGGCGGACGGAGCCGGAGCACGTCGAGGACTTCGTGCGGGTCGTCCGCGAGCTGGCGGCGGATCTGGACGTCTGACGCCGGCTCAGTCCTCCAGAACCCGGCGCAGCTCCTCGAGCAGCTCCGGGCTGTTCGCGCCCCGGACCTTCCCCGGCGCGATACCGAGCGGCGCGCCGTCCGAAGCGGTGAGGACGCCTCCCGCTTCCCGGACGAGGACGAGGCCGGCCGCGAAGTCCCACGGCATGAGGATCTCCTCCCAGAAGGCGTCGAGGGAGCCCTGCGCCAGGTAGCAGAGATCGAGCGCGGCCGACCCCGCCCGGCGCACCCCGGAGGCGTTGCGCAGCACCCGGTCGAGCTGGCCCAGATAGCGGGGCATCGCGTCGAGCAGCTTGAAGGGAAAGCCGGTGCCCACCATCGCCTCGAGCAGGGGCCGGGGCGTCGACACCCCGATGCGGCGCCCGTTCTTGAAGGCACCCTCCCCCGAGGCGGCCCACCAGCGCTCCCCGGTCGATCCGGACGTCACGGCGCCGGCCGCCACTTCTCCGTCCACCGCGACGGCCACCGAGGCGCAGTACTGCGGGTGCTCGTGGAGGAAGTTGGCGGTGCCGTCGAGCGGGTCGACGATCCATAGCGGACGCCCGTCCCAGCGCGCGAGCCGCTCCTCGACCGGCTCGTCGGACTCCTCGGCCAGGACCGCGTGGCCGGGGTGGCGTCGGGCGATGACGTCGAGCGCCGCGCGCTGCGCGTCGAGGTCGGTCCGGGAGACGTAATCGGCGCGCGCCTTGGCGGTCGCGCCGGCGAGGAGGACCCGGCCCGCGTCCCGACGGTGGATCGCCGCCGCGGCGTCGGCGGCTTCGCGGGCGGTGACCAGGAGTGCGTTCACGGAGTCGTTGGCTGGGGGAGCGGACGCGCTAAGTTAGCGTGCCGTCAGAACCTCGGAGATCGACGATGGAGCCCTCAGCGTCCAGGCCCGCCAAGAAGCGTGTCTTCAGCGGCATGCAGCCGTCCGGAGAGGCCCACCTCGGGAACTACCTCGGCGCGCTCCGCCGCTGGGTCGGGATGCAGGACGACTACGACTGCGTGTGGTGCATCGTCGATCAGCACGCGATCACCGCGGGCGGAGATCCGAAGGAGCTGCCGGGACACGTCTTCGACCTGGCGGTGTCGTACCTGGCCGTGGGGCTCGACCCCGAGAAGGCGATCATCTTCGTGCAGTCCGACGTGCCCGAGCACACCGAGCTGGCGTGGCTCTTCAACGCGGTCACGCCCATCGGCGACCTCGAGCGCATGACCCAGTTCAAGGACAAGGCGCAGCGCTTCGAGTCGATCCCGGCGGGGATCCTGAACTACCCGATCCTCCAGGCCGCGGACATCCTGCTGTACAAGGCGTACGGCGTCCCGGTGGGAGAGGACCAGAAGCAGCACCTCGAGCTCACGCGGGACGTCGCGCGGAAGTTCAACGCGGCGTACGGGGAGACCTTTCCCGAGACCGAGCCGCTCATCGAGAAGGGCGTCGGGCGCATCATGGGGCTCGACGGCGAGGCCAAGATGAGCAAGTCGCTGGGCAATACCGTGCCGATCCTGGCCGAGCCGGACGAGATCTGGAGCCGCGTGCGCACGGCGGTCACCGATCCGCAGCGCGTGCGGCGGGACGACCCGGGTCGTCCGGAGGTCTGTAACGTCTTCACGCTGCACGGCTTCTTCGCCGACGAAGAGACGCTCACCGACATCGCCGCGCAGTGCCGGGCGGGCACGCGCGGATGCGTGGACTGCAAGCGGATCCTCGCGGACAACCTCTCCGGCGCCTTCGAGCCGTTCCGCGAGCGCGCCCGCGAGTATCACGAGAAGCCCGAGCGGGTGCGCGAGGTCCTCGACGACGGGGCCCGCCGCGCCCGCGAGATCGCCCGGGAGACGATCGCGGAGGTGCGGGACCGGATGGGCCTGAACTGGCGGGCCGCGCTGGACTGAGGCCGCGCAGCCGCTACGAGACGGCGCGTCAACGCACCTCCGTCGACACCCGCCCGAACACCCGCCCCACCTGGGTGAGCACGGTCACCTCGTAGCGCCCCGGCCGCACCGGCTCTTCCGTCGGCCGCCACGCGTCCCAGATCCGGAAGCCGCCCTGGTGTGCGGTGATCTCGATGTTCCTCGACGTCCGGATGGGCGCGCCGTCGAGACGCCACTCCACGCGGACGGCGGTCGGGACGTTGCTCGGCGCGAAGATCTGCATCAGGACCGCGAGCGCGCCGTCGAGCTCGGCGAGCGGGACCGGGCTCTCGAGCGAGTCGGCGGGCGTCAGCGTCTCGCGGTCGATCGCGGACGAGAAGGTCACGGAGTCGAGGCGAAGGGGGACCGGCGGCACGAACGACGGGAAGAAGACCGCAACGACGAGGAGCGCGGTCGTGGGCAGGGCCAGGAGCGCCTTCTCCCGCCCGGTGGTGTCACGGAGCGCCAGCGGCATCGAGCTGCCCAGCGCGACGACGGCCGCCACGATCGTCGACGTCCGGGGCGGCACGGGCAGGAGGATGGGGAGCACGAGGTTCACCGCGGCGAAGGCGACCGTGGCGAAGAAGACGAGGCCGAAGACGGGGTACTGCCGGAGGAGACGGTCGAAGACGAGGTCGAGGCACGACATGAGCGCCAGCGCGGCCAGGAGCGCCACGAAGACGACGTTCGGCGACGTCCACACCATCGAGTAGAAGTAGAAGGGCAGCAGGAAGAAGAGCGTCTCCTGATAGAGCGCCCGCATCACGTACGAGGCGAACTCGACCCGTGCCGGGGGTGCGGACATCGCGCCGCCCGCACCGTCGGCTCCGGACGTCGCGCCGGCGGCGCCCGCCCCCGTTTCGTCTCCCTTTTCGTCGACCTTCCCGGAGACGCGCCGTCCGAGCAGCAGCGTCGAGGCCCAGGTGAGCACCAGGAAGAGCACGACCCAGGGCACGAAGCCGTAGCGCTCCCGAGCCAGGACCATGACCGCCACACCGGTCGCCAGCGCCCACACGGAGTGGAGCGCCCAGAAGAGCGTCCGGTGCCGGATCCAGAAGCGGCGGAAGGGACCGGGCGTGGGCTCGTCGCGGGGCTGGACGGTCACGGGGACGGCTCGGGAGGGGTGGGTCGTGAGGGTGCGCGGGCCCGGCGGCGATCGGCTTCGCGCGACGGATGGTAGCGGGAGATTTCCGTTTCCCCCAGCCGTCGCCGCTCCGTATCTTCGGCAGACAGCCCCGGTGCACGCGCGCGGAGAGAATCGATGCAGGAACTGTTCAAGGCGGCGGTCGAACGAGGCGCCAGCGACATCCACATCAAGGCGGGCGACTTCATGCGCGCCCGCATCTACGGCGAGCTCCATCCGCTCACGCAGCAGAAGCTCACCGTGGATCAGGTGAAGGGGATCGCGCTGCAGCTCATTCCGCACCAGGACGACCGCGACCGCTTCGACAAGATCCTCGACTACGACTGCTCCTGGGGCATCCCCGGCGTCGGTCGCTTCCGTGTGAACATCATGAAGCAGCGCGGATCGCCGATGATCGTCATGCGCTCGATCCCCATCGAGATCCCCTCGGTGGAGGATCTGGGGCTTCCCCCGATCATCAACCGCATCGCCGCCTTCGAGCGCGGGATGGTGCTCGTCACCGGCGTGACCGGCTCGGGTAAGTCGTCGACGATGGCGGCGATGATCAATTGGATGAACCGCCACAAGCGGCTCCACGTCGTGACGCTGGAGAACCCGATCGAGTTCCTGCACCGGGACAACCAGTGCTCGATCACCCAGCGCGACATCGGCACCGACACCGACTCCTTCGAGAGTGGGCTGCGCAGCGTGCTGCGTCAGGATCCCGACGTCATCCTCATCGGCGAGATGCGGGACAAGACGACGATCGAGACGGCGCTCAAGGCGGCGGAGACCGGACACCTCGTCATCTCGACGCTCCACACGAAGAACTCGGTCCAGACGATCTCGCGCATCATCGCGGTCTTCGAGCCGTCGGAGCAGGAGATGATCCGCGTCCGACTCGCCGAGTCGCTCCAGGCCGTCATCTCGCAGCGGCTCGTGCAGCGCACGGAGGGCGGGCGGGTCGCCGCGATGGAGGTCATGCTCATGACCTCGACGATCCGCGACTGCGTCCGGGACCCGGATCGGATGGAGGAGATCCCCGACCTCATCGAGGAGGGGCGCTCGGTCTACGGATCGCAGACCTTCGACCAGCACCTGCAGGAGCTCGTCCGGTCCAAGGAAGTCGAGTTCGAGGTCGCCAAGGCGGCGGCCAACAACCCGTCCGACTTCGACCTCAAGATGAACATGTTCGGTGCGGCCACCCGCGGTGGTGGTGGCGGCGGCGGTGGCCCCCAGGGCACCCAGGGGCTCGCCGACGAGATGACGAAGATGATGGGGGGCTGACGCGATGGCCGAGCGCACACCGATCGACCTCTCCGGCACCTTCCTGCCGGTCACGACGCCCTTCGATCCCGTCACGGGCGACGTGGACGTCGTCGCCTTCCGCGCCAACCTGCGCGCCTGGTTCGAGCACCCG
>CALJLC010000428.1 GCA_937982605.1 uncultured Gemmatimonadales bacterium
GAAGAAATCGATGTCGACCGCGGCGGTCCGCACGATGTGGCCGAACCGCGAGCGACGGGGAGCCGCCGGACCCTCGATCGAGATCGCCGCGCTGGGGTGCGGGCCGCCGGGGAGCCGCTCCGCCACCGTGACGGTGCCGACGCCGGGCTCGCTCTCCAGCGCCCGCTTGACCTCGGCCCAGGCGGCCGCGTACTCCGGCGTGGCGGCCCTGCCCTCCGGGTCGTAGCCGAGCGATTCCCCTCGCGCCGTCGCCCGGTCCCCGTCGAGGAGCTCCGCCATGAGGTACTCCTCGGCGGGATAGCCGAAGTCGGTGCGGGCCACGTCGGCGGCGACCGTTCCTGCCCAGGCGATGATCGGGACGAACGCGACCGTGACCGCGACCTGGGTGACGATGACCGTCGTCCACAGCCGCCCGAACTCCACCCCGGAGCCGCTCGTGCCGACCCGCTGCAACCTCGCGTGCACGCCCTCGCCGGTGAGCCGGAGCGCGGGGACCGCTCCGCAGATCACCGCGGTCAGGAGCGTGAACGCCACCGCGTACAGGATCGTGGCGCCGGTCAGGTCGCGATGAACCCAGTAGCCGATCTCCCCTCCCGTGACCTCGTGGAGCGTTCCCACGATCCAGCCCAGCCCCGCATCGGCGGCCACCAGGCCGACGAGGGACGAGACGCCGGCCAGCACCAGCGCCTCGGCCACGAGCTGCGCCACGATGCGCCCGCGGCCGGCTCCGAGCGCGCCGCGCACGACGATCTCGTTCTGCCGGGCCGCGGTACGCGCGAAGAGAAGCAGGGCCACGTTGCCGCAGACGAGGAGCGTGAGCCCGAGGAAGGCCAGAACGTTCACCGAGACCATGACGCCACGGAGCGTCTCGGACATGTCCGTGACGATCGACCCGAAACGCTGCATCAGCGGCTGCTGGCGCGCGTGCGTCTCGGGATGCTCTTCCGCGGTCCGAAGCCCCACGGCGGTGAGCTCCGCCTGAGCGGCCTTCAGGGAGACCCCGGGCGCCAGCCGTCCGACGATCTGGACCGAGGGGCTCTCCCCCCACGGATAGTCGACGGCCCGAAGCCGGAGGGGTGTCCACACGTCGTAGGCGCGGGGCCAGCCGAAGCCCTCGGGCATCACCCCGACGACCGTCGTCTCCTCGGATCCCAGCCGGAACGTCTTCCCGACGACCTCGGGGTCCGATCCGAAGTGGACTCGCCAGACGTCGTAGCCGAGCAGCGCCACGGCGGGAGCACCCGGACGTTCGTCGTCGTCGGCCAGCGGTCGGCCGAGGATCGGGGGCGTCCGGGCGATCTCCATCACCGACGCGGTGACCTCGGCGCCGAGCACGGCCTCCGCGCCGCCGCGCGAGGTGACGACGTTGCGCCGGAACACGCGCCACGCGCCGAGCTCGTCCACGGACTCGAGCTCCGCGCGCCAGAGCTCGTAGTGGTGGAGCCCCCTCCGATCGAACTCGCCTTCGGCCCGATTGGTCAGGAGGACGACCCGATCGCCGCCCTCGAAGGGCAGCCTAGGCAGGAAGACGTCGCGCGCGAACTCGAACGAGCCGGCCCCGAGCGCGATCGCGAAGGCGATGGCGAGACCCGCCACGATCGTCAGGCCCGGAAAGCGCACGAGCATCCTGAAGCCGAGGCGGAAGTCGAGCCACGACACGCCGAGGCCGGAGAGCAAGTCGGTGCGGGCGGCCTCGGCCGGCGACCGCGCGCCCGGACCGACATGACGGAAGCGGCCCCATCCGACCGACGTGGCCAGATCCAGCGCCTCGACGCTCGTCAGGAGCCAGGACGTGAGGGCGCTCCGGCGTTCCCGTCGGGCCCGGTGCGACTCCTCGAGGTCTCCGACGACATCGTCGACGTCCGCGGGAGGAGTGAGGAACGCCAGAACGACTCGGGCCCAGCGCGGGGCGGTCAGGCGGCCCTGCCGGCGCCCGGCATCGCCGTCGTGGAGCGTCATCCCTCCGCGTCTCCGGCCACGGCGCCGCGCCCCGCGTCGATCACGCCGTCCAGCCCACCGGCCATCGACCGGATGGCGCCGGTGGTGGCGCGCACGGCGTCCAGGCCCGCGGGCTCGACCGAGACCAGGCGACGAGGCTTCCCGCCGCGCTCGGGGCGGCCCTCACCGAGTCGGGTGGAGACCATCCCCTTCTTCTCGAGCCGCTGCAGCGTCGTGTAGACGTTGGCGCGACGCACGGAGCGGCGCGTGCGCTCCTCGATGTCCGCGGCGATCGAGACGGTGTAGGCCTCCTCGGCACCGAGCCGGAGCGCGGCCAGCATCACCAGGAGCTCGAACTCGGCCAGGTAGTCGCTCGGCATGTCGCCGCGCCTCCGTCGTGAGTCACATTGTGACTTTAATAGGGCCGTCCGGGTCGTGGCGCAAGCCGCGGTTGCGCGCCAGAGTTATCCGTCGTAGATATATCCATCGCGGATACGTATTCCGGAGCGCCCCCGTCATGCCCCAGCCGGACACCCCGCTCAGACCTGCGGTCTTCCACATCCTCCTCGCGCTCTCCACAGCGCCGCGGCACGGGCTCGGCATCGCTGAGGCGGTCGACGACGCGACCGAGGGATCGGTGACGCTCGGGCCGGGCACGCTGTACCGCTCCCTCAAGGAGATGGCCCGGGACCGGCTCATCGAAGAGGTCCCGGCGCCGTCATCCGACGACGATCCGCGACGTCGCTACTACGCGCTCACCGACGGCGGGCGGGTGGCCGTCCGCGACGAAGCGGCGCGCCTCGCCCGCATCGTCGACGTCGCGCGGGAGGCCAACGTGCTGCCGGACGTTCCGTGACGGCCCGCCGCGACCGCCGCGCCGAGCGGTTCTTTCGCGCGCTGCTCCTGGTCTATCCCCCACACGTCCGGAACGACGCGGCCTTCGAGGATCAGATGGTGGAGACCTTCCGCCTGGCCCGGCGAAGACGCCGGGAGCGCACCGGTCGGGTCGGCCCGGCGTTCTGGCTGAGGATCGTCAGGGATCTGGCGAGCTCGAGCTGGCGGGAGAGGCGGAGCCCGCTCGACCCGAGAGGGAGGCCCCCCGTGGGTGCGCGCGGCTCGAATGGAGGAGGGGACGGCATGACCGGCTGGATCGACGACCTCAGGTACGCCGCACGCAGGCTGCTGCGCAGTCCGGGATTCGCGCTCACCGCGCTCACGATCCTCACCCTCGGCATCGGCGTCACCTCGACGGCGTTCAGCGTCGTGAACGCGCTCCTCCTCCAGCCACCTCCCTTCGACGCCCCCGAGGGAGTGGTCCTGGTGCTGCAGGACGACGACCAGGGCAACGCCAACTCGACGTCATTCCCGGCGTACTTCGACATCGCGAGGACGCCGGGCGTCTTCACCGACGTCTCGGCGTTCTCGGGAGGCGGCCGCGGCTTCCTCGACACGGACGGCTCGCTCGCGTCGATCGGCCTCGAGTACGCCACCGCCTCCTACCTGGACGTGATCGGCCTCACGCCCACCCGTGGGGTCTGGTTCGGCACCGAGCACGACGACCCCAACGGTCCGCCCGCCGCGGTGGTCACCCACCGCATGTGGATGGACGTGCTCGCGGCCGACCCGGACATCCTCGGAAGGACGCTGCGCGTCAACGGCGGCGCGGTCACGGTCGTCGGAGTCGGCCCCCGGGAGTTCAACGGGGGGCGAGGCCTGGCCGCCATCGATCTCTGGCTCTCGCTGAGCGCCATGCGGGTCACGAGCGGTCCCCTGAGCTCCTACGAGCGCCGGCAGGATCACCCCCTCGTCGTGCGCGCGCGCCTCGCGCCCGGCGTCTCCCTCGAGCAGGCGTCCCAGGCCATGGACCGGTTGGCCGGGCAGCTCGCGTCGGACTATCCGGATCTCAACGAGGGGCGGGGGATCAGCGTGCTCTCCGTGATGGACACCCGGATCTCACCGTCCGGCGACGCGGAGGTGGTGCCGGCGGCGTGGCTCACGATGGTCGTCGTGCTGATGGTGCTGGCCATCGCCACCCTCAATCTCGCCAATCTCCTCCTCGTACGGAGCACCGCCAGGGCACGGGAAATTGCTGTCCGACTTGCACTTGGGTCGAGTCGCGCCCGGGTCGTCCGGGTGGTTCTGGCCGAAGCGCTCCTCCTCGCGGGGCTCGGGGGGGGCGCAGGGCTGACCGTCGCCGCGCTCGTGGCCCGCATCATCCGTAACTCCAGGTTCGACTTCGCGTTACCGCTCCTGATCGACCTTCGGCTCGACGCCCGGGTGGTGGGATTCACGATCGCCGTCTCGATCGCGGCCGGGATGGTCTTCGGGCTCCTCCCGGCGCTCCGCTCGACCCGGCGCGGCGTGGCGGGATCGCTGCGCGACGACGCGTCGAGCACGATCGGGCGCCCCCGACGTCTCACTCTCACCGGTGCGCTGGTCGGTGCCCAGGTGGCGGTCTCACTGCTCCTGCTGGCGGTCGCCGGCGTCTTCCTCGAGAGCCTGGCCCGGGCCCAGGGCGCCGACCCGGGGATCGACTTCGAGGACGCGGCCTACATCCAGGTGAATTCGTCGCCCCTCGAGCTTGGCGCCGAAGCGACGCTCCTCCTGTTCGAGCGCATCGAGGAGCGGCTGGAGGCGCTGCCCAGCGTCTCGGCCGTGACGACGTCGCTGAGGCTCCCCGGTACCCAGTTCGGCACCACCACCCTCCTCCTGGGCTCGGGCCTGGGCGGGGTCGACCGGCCGCGTGAGGTCCCGTGGAACTACGTGGCCATCGACTACTTCGACCTCATGGGCATTCCGCTCCTCCACGGGCGGTACTTCCGCCCCGAGGACTTCGACTCCGACGGACCGCGTCAGACGATCGTCTCGGCGGCCTTCGCCCGCACGTACTGGGGGCGCACCGACATCGTGGGCGAGACGTACCGCTTCGAGGGCTCTCCGGAGGAGCGCCACGACATCGTGGGCGTGGCGGCCGACGCCGCCGTGCGCGGCCTCGGCGAGGCGCCCACGCCCTCGATCTACTGGCCGCTGAGCTTCGCGACGCCAGGCCTGAACGTGATCGTCGAGGCCGAGACACCCGAGGCGCTCGCGGAGGTCGTCCGCGCCGGCACGGAAGTGATCCGGGAGGCGGACCCGCGCATCATGATCCTCTCGACGTCGACGATGGCCGACCACCTGGGCGCCACGCTGGAGCGCCAGCGCCTGGCGGGGGGGCTGCTCGCCTCCGTCGGGGCAGCAGCGCCCCTCCTCCCGCTCCCTGGGCTGCACGCCGTCGTGTCCTTCTCGGTCTCGCGCCGTCGCCGCGAGGTCGGGATCCGGATGGCCCTCGGGGCGGCCGGTGACTCCGTCGTCCGCCTCTTCGTACGGGACGTCGTGGCGGTCGTCGGGGTGGGTGCCCTCGCGGGCGGTCTCCTCGCCTTCCCGGCCAGCCGTTTCGTCGGCGTGGAGTTCACCGGCGCGCCGGGCAGTCCCGTCACGACGGTGGCCGTGGCGCTCCTTCTGCTCGCGACGTCGCTGGTGGCCACGGTGATCCCCGCGCTGCGGGCCACGCGGACGAGCCCCACCGACGCGCTCCGGCAGGAGTAGGCGGGGAAAGCGCCTCCGGCCCGAACGCGTAGATTTCGTGAACGCACGAACGTTCACGGAGGAGCGCATGAGACGTCGGAGCCCGTGGCTTTACCCGGTCCTGATCGCGGGGTCGACGCTGCTCGCGTCGGCGTGCGGGGACGACCCCGTGCCCGGGCCGGGCACGCTCACCGCGTCGCTGGTGAGCCCCGCCGGTGACGAGGGAGCCGCCGTGCTCCTCCTGCTGGGCGACGGCGTCGAGTCGGTCTCCGCCTTCGGGGACACCGAGGTCCATGCGCGGATCTCGGCGGCCGAGAGCCAGACCCGCGTGGTGCTGATCAACGAGCTCGGGGGGACGCTCACCTTCGAGCTCGAGGTCGCGAACGTCCTCGAGCCGCCCACCTGGGTCGTCGAGGAGGTGGCCGGCCCGGACGACGAGCTTCGCCCGGACGTGGGCGGCTATCGCGTGGAGTTCACCCGATGAGGGCCGCGCGCGCACCGCTCCCGGCGCTCGCTGCCGCCGCGCTGGCGTGTCTCCTGCCGGCGGGCGCCCGCCCCGCCGCGGCGCAGGCGCCCGACATCGAGGCGGTCGCCGGGATGCGGGGCATCGAGCTGCCGGCCGCGCACTTCGAGATGCTGCGCCAGCAGCCCGACCTGTACACCTTCGAGCGGGCGCTCTTCCGTCGCGTCGCGCCCTGGCGCACCCCGACCGAGGGCGAGGTCCGGCTTCCCGTCGTCCTGATCCTCTTCGGTGACTCGCCGGAGCCCCACGTCTCCGTGCAGGACGTCCAGAACGCGCTCTTCGACGACTCGCCCGTGCGCGGCACGATCACCGAGGCGTACCTGGAGATGTCGCGTGGCGCGCTCACCGTGGACGGCGACGTCTTCGGGTGGGCGCGCAGCACCATCCCGATGGACAGCGTCGTCGGCTCGAACTGGGGCCTCGGCTCGGACAATCGCGTGGGCGAGTACTTCGTGCAGGGGCTCGACGAGCTCGACCCCCTGATCGACTTCACGCAGTACGACAGCGACGGGCCCGACGGGTTGCCGAACAGCGGTGACGACGACGGCTTCGTCGACGTGATCACCTTCGAGTACCTGGAGGTCTCCGCGTCGTGCGGCGGGCCCGCCATCTGGCCGCACCGCTCCCGGCTGTCGTTCCGGGCGGGCGCCGCCTACGTCACCGACGACATCGGCATCAACGGCGACACGATCCGGATCCAGGACTACATCACCCAGGGCGCGACGGACTGCGCCGGCGAGAACGTCCAGGACGCGGGGGTCATCACGCACGAGTTCGGCCACGCGCTCGGGCTCCCCGACTGGTACCACTGGATCGACTCGAGCATCGGGCCCTTCGGCCGCAGGTGGGTCCTCGGCTGCTGGGCGCTCATGGCCGCGGGGTCGTGGGGGTGCGGGCCGGTCGAGGAGACCCGCGCGCCGTTCGGACCGACCGGGATGATCGGTTTCTCGCGGGACTACCTCGGCTGGATCGACTTCGCCGACCCGGGCGAGGTCTGGAACGATACGATCGAGCTGGGGCCCGTCCGCACCACGGGCGAGGCGCTGCTCATCCCGCTCGACGACGTCGGCCGTGAGTACCTCATGGCCGAGTTCCGGGACACGGGCGGCTTCGACCGGGACCTGCCGGCGCCCGGCGTGCTCCTCTACAAGCGGGACACCACCGTGGCCATCGGCTTCAAGCCCGATCCCGCGTCCGACGATCCGTATCCGCTGACCATGATCGAACGGGACGACAACCGCAGCCTGCTGCTCATGGCCGCCGAGGGGGGCAGCCGGGGCGAGCCGGGTGACGCCTGGGGCGTGGACGGCGCGACCCACACGCTCACGGCGACGACCACGCCGGCGCTACGCCTGGCGGACGGGTCGTGGCCGCCCGTGCAGGTGCACGAGGTCACGGTCGACGGCGGGGTGGCCCGACTCGTCCTCTCGACCGGGCGCACGCCCCGGCTCGTCGAGCCGACGGAGCCCGCCGAGGTGATGCGCATCCGGACCTTCGCGGCGTCCGTCCGGGTGGCGGGCGGCTACGGGCCGTACGAGGGCGTCGGCACGCTGCCCGAGGGCTTCTTCTTCGGATCGGAGGGGGATCGGCTCCTCGTGCTGGGCTCGATGCGGGAGCCGGGGCAGCAGACCTTCACCTTCGCCGCGCGGGACCGGATGGGCAGCGTGTCCGAGGAGGTCTCGCTCACCGTGTCGGCGTCGATTCCCTGGGAGGTGACCCTGGAAGGTCTGCTCAAGCGCTTCCTCGCCTCGACGGGAGAGGGGCTCACCGGCCACGAGGAGGCGTACCTCGACGAGATCGGCAACGCGAACGGCCGCTACGACGTGGGCGACCTGCGGAAGTGGCTGCGGGACAACCGGTAGCTACCGCGGGGGGGGCGGGAACGGAAGCGCCCCGCCCGACCCGGGGGCCGGACGGGGCATCGAGCCCGCTGACGGGGTGCGCGTCCGCCGAGCGGAGCTCGGTGTCCTAGCCCCGCGGGACGCCGACTTCCGGAGTCTCGTTGCCGCGGCGGAACCGTCCGGGCATACCGGCGGAGCCGCGGCCGAGTCCGACCCGCCCGCGCATCCCCGCCCGCCCGGCGCGTCGCCCGCGCTCGAACGCGCGCGCCTCTGATCGGATCTGCTCGAGCTCCTCGAGCTGTCCGGGCTCGAGCACGGCCTCGAGCCGCTCGCGGAGTGACGCGACCTCCGCCTCACGGGCGTCCCTGCGGTCCTCCATGAGCGCCATCATCTCGCTGCGGCGGGCCTGACCGGCCTGCACCCGCGAGCGCATCTCCTCGAGCTCCGCGCGGAGCTCGCTGCGGCGTCGGACCTCTTCGGCCCGGATCCCGTCGAGGGTGGCGATCTGCGCCTCGGTGAGCTCCAGTCGATCCCTGAGCGCCATGACCCGCTCGATGGAGGATCCTCGCATGGCGGGACCGTCGGCCCGGCGTCCGCGCTCCTGCGCGGTCAGCTCACCGGTGGAGAGCGCCGTGGCCAGTGCCAGGGCCATGAGGCCCGTCGTCTTCGTGTTCATCTATCGACCCTCCTGCTCGTCGACTTCGTGACTCCGCGGCTCCGCGAGCCGCGGCCCTTCACGAACATCGACGGCCGAGGCGCCCGGTTCGTTAAGGCGAGCCGAGCGCGTCCCGGACGATCCGCGACCAGTCGGCCAGGGAATGCCGGAGGTAGCGGGCCTCCTCGGAGTCGGAGCGCCCGATCGGGCCTTCGTGTCCCGGCTCCACGAGGACGTGCACGAACGTCGGCCCCGCTTCGGCGAGGATTCGCGGCACCGCGGCGGCCCACGCCCGGGCGTCCTCGAAGCGGTGCACGGCCCGGAAGCCCGCCGCCTCGGCGAGGCCGGCCCAGTCGATGCGGTCGCGTGCGGCGACCGGCTGGTGTCCGGTGATCTCGTACTCGCCGTTGTCGCACACCACCAGGACGTAGTTCCGCGCGCCCACCTCCACGGCGGTCGCCAGCGTGCCGAGGCACATGAGCATGCTCCCGTCTCCGTTGAGCGCGACCACGCGGCGCTCGGGGCGGGCGAGCGCGACGCCGAGCGCGAGGTCCGCCGCGTGGCCCATCGCGCTGTCCGCCGAGGCGAAGTCGAGATCCGAGTCGGAGAGGCGGCCCCACGGGCGGACGACGCTCATCGTCGTCACGACGACTTCGTCCGTCCGGTGGCGGGCGAGCGGGCCGAGGAGCTGCGCGACGGTGAGCCGGCTCACGTGAGCTCCCGCGCCAGAACGACCGCGACCGGCCACGCCTGTTCGCGGGCGGCGACGATCGTGTGACGGATCGCGTCGGCCGGGTCGCTGCGGGCGTCGCAAACCGAGTACGGCACGCCCCATGCGTCGAGCGTCGGCTGCGTGAAGAGCGCCGTCGAGTCGACGTCGGGACGCGTGAGCAGCTCGGGCGTTCGAGGCGTCTCCGGTCCGACGCCGGCCCGCTCCATCCTGGCCCATCCCCGGCCGGTCACCACGAGCGGAATCGCCGCCCGCATGCGCATCGCGGTCCCACGCAGCGCGTCGCCGGACTCCAGCAGTCCCGTGTTCTGGATGACGACCAGCGGCTCGGCCCGACCGAGCCAGAGCCCCGAGGCGATCGCGATCGCCTCCCCCTCGCGCGTGGCGGTGACGATCCGGATCGTCGGGTGCCGGCGGATCTCGTGGAAGAGCGGTCCCGAGGTGTTGTCGGGGATCCCGACGACGTGCGTGATGCCGGCGTGGACGAGCGTCGAGACCGTCCGGCTCGTCATGGCGCAGCGGCCGACTTCGCTTGCGCGCTCACCCGGGCCGAGCGCTCACGCGATCCGCGCGCTCACGCGGCCGGCCCGGCCGCGGCGTTCTTGCGGCGGGCGGTGACCATCCCCGCGATCAGCATGGCCAGGAGCATCGAGCCCGCGCCGGCGGCGAGCTGCGGCTGCGTGGAGATCAGGATGACGAGGATCGCGATGTACAGCGCGATCGTGAGCGCCGGCAGCACGGGGTGGCCCGGCATGCGGAAGGGGCGCTCCATCTCCGGGTGCTTCGCGCGGAGACGGAAGTACCCGAGCAGGACCATCGTGTCCACGGTGATGGCCACGGTCATCATGAACCGGATCAGCAGCTCGAAGGAGCCGGTCAGGGCCAGGAGCCCGATCCACACCGAGATCATGACGAGCGCGTTGCGCGGAGTGCCTCGCTCGTCGACCCGAGCCAGCGAGCGCGGGGCGAGTCCGTGCTGGGCGAGTCCGTACGCCACCCGGGGAAGCCCGAGGAAGTTCACGTTGGCGCTCGAGATCAGGATGAGCAGGCTCGCCACGACGACGACCGTGCCGGCCGCGTCGCCGAAGACGGCCGCCGTGGCGTCGGCGGCCACGAGGTCCGAGCCGGCCATCTCCGCCGGGGACAGCGCCGACAGGAAGGCGACGTTCATGAGGAGGTAGAGGACCATCACCGCCATCGCGCCGCCGAGGAGGATGCGCGGCAGCGCCCGGCCGGGGTTCATGACCTCCTCCGACATCTTGGCGGCGTCCTCCCACCCGTAGTAGGCGAAGGAGATCGACTGGTAGGCGAGCGCGTAGCCAATGAGCCCCGCCGTCGCCTCGCCGGTCAGGAGGGGAGCGGTGGAGTCGGCCGCGGAGCCGCCCGCGATCCCGACCGCGGCGATGGCGAGGATGATGAGGACCTTGATGGCCGTCGTGACGTTCTGGAACGTCGTGCTCGCCTTCAGCCCGCGGGTGTGCAGGGTGAAGTAGGCGAGCACCACGGCCAGCGCGAGGAGGCCGACCCACGGGCCGGCCGGTGCGTCCGGCGAGCCGGTGGCCAGACGGAAGCAGTACGCCGAGATGAGCACCGCCTTGGAGGCGCCGCTGAAGCCGCGCGTCACGATCAGCTCGGACCAGCCGGCCACGAAGCCCATCGTGTCGCCCCAGGCGTGTCGGGCGTAGACGTACTTGCCGCCCGCGTGCGGGAGCGCCGCGGCCATCTCGGCCAGCACCAGCGTGCTCAGCCCCGCCACGACCCCGCCGAAGAACCACATGGCCAGGATCACCACCGGATCGCCGAGGTAGCCGGCGATGAGCCCGGGGGTGCCGAGGATGCCCGCGCCGATGACGATGCCGACGGTCACGGCGAGACCGTCCCGCACGCGCAGGACGCGGTGGAGCTTCGCGGGCGGGGCTTCGGTCGTCACGGGCCGTGGGGCTGGGGTCGGCGATCCGGGCGCCGCGCGCCCAGCGA
>CALJLC010000429.1 GCA_937982605.1 uncultured Gemmatimonadales bacterium
CGCGGTCGCGGAGGCGGGGGCCCAGGAGCCGGACCCGCAGACGGGGATCGTCCGGAGCGCGCTCCACGACTTCCGTGTCGTGGAGGTGGCCGACGGGTTGATCAATCCGCACGCCATCGCCTTCACCCCCGAGGGTGACGTGCTCGTGACGGAGCGGCCGGGACGCCTCCGCATCATCCGCGACGGCCGTCTCCTCCCCGACTCGGTCGAAGGGCTCCCCGAGATCCTGGCGATCGGCCGCGGCGCGACCGCGCTCAACGGACTCGAGCAGGCGGGGCTGCGCGACGTGCGGGTCCACCCCGACTTCGCGCGCAATCGGCTGCTCTACCTCAGCTACGTGAAGCCGGGCGCGGGCGGCCTCGGCACGCTCGCCGTCTCGCGCGGCCGCTACGAGGACGGGCGTCTCAGGGGCGTCGAGGAGATCTTCGACGCGTACGCGCACGCCAACGGAAGCCAGCGCAGCTCGATGTGGGGCGGCCGGCTCGCCTTCGACGGCAACGGCTACCTCTTCGTAACGCTGGGTGACCGGCAGTGGCCGTCCGTGGGGGATCTGGAGGCCCATCCGGCGCAGCAGCTCTTCAACCACAACGGCACGACGGTCCGCATCCACGACGACGGCCGAGTGCCGGACGACAACCCGTTCGTGGGCCAGGGCGACGCACGACCGGAGATCTGGACTTACGGGCACCGCAACGCGCAGGGCCTCGCCGTCCATCCCGAGACCGGCGCGGTCTGGTCGAACGAGCACGGCCCCCAGGGCGGTGACGAGGTCAACCTGCTCCTGCCCGGCGCCAACTACGGATGGCCGGTGGTGGGGTGGGGCGTGAACTACACGACGAGCCTCGCCATTCACGAGGGGACCCGCCGGGACGGGATGGAGGATCCCGTGCACGTGTGGGTGCCGTCGATCGGCGTGAGCGGGATGGTCTTCTACGGCGGAAGCGCGTTTCCCGAGTGGCGCGGCGACATGTTCGTCGGCGGTCTCGGGGGCCGACGGCTGGTACGCCTCCGGGTCGAGGGCGACGAGATCACGCACGAGGAGACGATCCTGCGCGGCGTGGGCCGGATCCGCGAGGTGGCCGAGAGCCCGGAGGGTCACCTCTGGATCGCCATCGACGGCGGCACGCGCTGGGAGGACGGACCGCCGACGAAGGTCTACCGGCTGGAGCCCGCGGGCCGCAGGTAGGACGCCGAGCCGATCGCGGGAGACCCGCTCGCCCGAAGGGGCGCGCGGAGCGGCGCGCGGGCTCGCCGCGCCGTATGATGATCGCCCGCTTCGTTCCCGTTGTCCGGAGGACGTCATGCAGGCCCGCCGACCGCGCCCACTCCGCCTCTCCTCCCCCATGGCCGCCGCCGGCCTCGCGCTGGCGGCCGCGACGCTCCCGGCCTCCGCGCAGGTCGCGCTGGACGAAGGCGTCCAGGAGGCGCTCGCCGTCGCCGACGTCTGGCTGGACGCGCAGATGGCGTACGAGCAGATCCCGGCGGTGTCGGCGGCGATCGTGCACGACCAGGAACTCGTCTGGAGCCGGGCGCTCGGCATGGCACATCCCGACCGGGGCGTGCCGGCGGACGCGCGCACGCTCTACAGCATCTGCTCGATCTCGAAGCTCTTCACCGCCATCTCGGTCATGCAGCTGCGCGACCGTGGCCTGCTCGATCTTCGCGATCCCGTCGAGAAGCACCTGCCCTGGTACGCGGTCGAGCAACGGTGGGAGGGCTCGCCGCCCGTCACCGTCGAGGGGCTGCTGACGCACTCCTCCGGGCTGCCGCGCGAGTCGAACCACCCGTACTGGACCGGGCCCGACTTCCCCTTCCCGACCGAGCAGGAGATCATCGACGGGCTCAGGGAGCAGGAGACGCTGTATCCGGCCAGGCGCTACTTCCAGTACTCGAATCTCGGGCTGACGCTGGCCGGAGAGATCGTCTCCGAGCTGTCGGGTCAGCCGTACGAGGCGTACGTCCGCCGAAACGTCCTCGGGCCCCTGGGGATGGCCGACACCTATCCGGAGATCCCGATCGAGCACCGCGGCGGACGCCTCGCCACGGGGTACAGCGCTCCGACGCGCCACGGAGAGCGGGAGGAGGTGGCCTTCTTCCAGGCGAAGGGAATCGCACCCGCGGCGGGGTATGCGTCGACCGCCGAGGACCTGGCGCGCTTCGCGTCGTGGCACTTCCGCCTCGACGGAGACGCGGAGGAGGTGCTGCATGCGCACACGCTCGACGAGATGCAGCGCGTGCACTACGTCGATCCGGGCTTCAACACGTACTGGGGCCTCGGCTTCGCGGTCTCGCGAAGGGGCGGCAAGACGTTCGTGGGACACGGCGGGAGCTGTCCCGGCTTCCGCAGCCAGCTGACGATGCAGCGTGACGAGAAGATCGCCACGGTGTTCATGGCCAACGCGATGGTGAGCGCCG
>CALJLC010000430.1 GCA_937982605.1 uncultured Gemmatimonadales bacterium
GAGGCGCACGACCGGCTCCGTGCCCGAGGGGCGCACGTGGAGCCACGCCTTGCGGCCCGGCCACTCCAGGCGCAGCCCGTCCGAGGTGTCGCGCGCGTCCGGCGCCAGGTCGGCCTCGAGGGCCGCGTAGCCGTCCGGCAGCGCCTCGCGCGGGAACGCCACCTTCTCCTTGACGATCTCGTACGTGGGCCATCGGCCGGCGGCCTCCGACGGCGTCAGACCCTCTGTTGCAAGGTGCTGAAGCACGAGGACGGATGCCAGCGGCGCGTCACGCGTGTGGTGGAGGGCCGGAAGGATCACCCCGCCGTTCCCCTCGCCGCCGACGACCGCCCCTTCCGCCTGCATGCGGCGCGCCACGTTCACTTCACCCACGGGAGCGCGGACGAGCGGGACCCCGAAGGCGTCGGCCACGTCCTCCACCACGCGGCTCGTGGAGAGGTTGGTTACGACCGGGCCCCGGGTGCTCGGCAGGACGGCCGCCGCCGCCAGGGCGAGGGTGAGGTCCTCGCCCATGGGTCGGCCCCGTTCGTCGACGAGGGAGAGCCGGTCCGCGTCCGGATCGATGGCCAGACCGACCGCCGCCCCGCTCGAGGCGACCAGCTCGCCGAGGGCAGCCAGGTTGGCGGCGGTCGGCTCGGGATCGCGGGGGAAGAATCCGTCGGCTTCCATGCCCATCCCCACGATCTCGCACCCGAGCGCCTCGAGCAGCTCGGTCATGACCGGCCCACCCGCGCCGTGGACGCAGTCCACCGCGACCTTGAGTCGGGCGTCGCGGATGCGCCCCGCGTCGACGACCGGCAACGCGAGGATCCGCTCGAGGTGGCGTGACCACGCCTCCTCGTCGTGCGACACCGAGCCGAGCGCGTTCCATGCGGCGCGCGGCGGATCGACCTCCGCGAGATACCGGCGGAAATCGGCCGAGCGGTCCGCGTCGAGGAAGATGCCCTCGCTCGACACGAGCTTGAGCGCGTTCCACTCGGCCGGATTGTGGCTCGCCGTGACCCCGATGCCCCCGATCGCGCCGTGGTGGCGGACCGCGAGGAGCAGCGTCGGCGTCGGAACGACGCCGAGATCGACGACGTCGCAGCCCACGGACTGCAGCCCGGCCGTCACCGCCCGCGCGAACATCGGCCCCGAGACCCGGGAGTCGCGCCCGAGGCACACGGTCGAGCCGCCCTCCACGTCGCGCAGGTGCGCGCCGAGCGCGGCGGCGATGCCGGCCATGAGCTCGGGGGTGAGCGGATCGCCGACCCGGCCGCGGACTCCGGAGACGCTGACCATGAGCCCGTCGGGAAGGTCGATCGGCACCAGGGAAGCTCCGGATCGTTCGAATTCGTAGGAATGTCGCGGCTTTTCGGCGTCTCGGCCTCAGCCCGCGAAGTTTCGCGCAGCCGCCGGCGGCGCGTCAACGGAAACGGCCCCGCGCGCCCTCCGGCGCGGGGTGATCTGCACCCTGCGCCGATCCGCTAGATTCGGGCGTCCTTCGCGCCGACGGCGCGGGAACCCGCAACCACGCTGCCACGATGAGCCAAGAGAAGGGCCTCTCCTTCGATACGCGCGCGATCCACGCCGGAGTCGAGCCGGAGCCGGTCACCGGCGCCATCATGACCCCGATCTTCCAGACGTCGACGTACGTGCAGCCCGCGGTGGGGGAGCCCCGGGGCGGACGCTACGACTACGGTCGCACCGCCAATCCCACCCGGGAGGCGCTCGAGGCCAGCATCGCCTCGCTGGAGAGCGGCACCCACGGCGTGGCGTTCGCGTCGGGACTCGCCGCCATCGAGGCGATCGTGAAGCGGCTCTCGGCCGGGGACCACGTCGTCAGCGAGGAGAACACCTACGGCGGCACCACGCGCATGTTCAACCACGTGCTCAGCCGGCTGGGGCTGGAGTTCACGTACGTCGACGCGCGCGACTCCGAGGCGGTCGCCGCGGCGATGCGGCCCGAGACGAAGCTGGTGCACGTCGAGACGCCGACGAACCCGATGATGAAGCTGTGCGACATCTCGGCCCTGGCCGAGATCGCGCACGACGGAGGCGCCCTGCTCTGCGTGGACAACACCTTCGCGTCCCCGTACAACCAGCGGCCGCTCGAGCTCGGCGCGGACTTCACGATGCACTCGTCGACGAAGTACGTGAACGGGCACTCCGACGTCATCGGCGGCCTCGTGGCCGTCAAGGACGAGGCGCTCGCCGAGGACCTCTACTTCATCCGCAAGTCGAGCGGGGCCGTGCCCGGGCCCATGGACTGCTGGCTCACCCTGCGGGGGATCAAGACCCTCGCCGTGCGCATGGAGCGACACAACGCCAACGGCCTGGCCGTGGCGCGATGGCTCGAGAAGCACCCGGCCGTCGATCGCGTGCTCTACCCGGGCCTCGACTCCCACGAGCAGCACGAGCTGGCGACCCGCCAGATGTCCGGCTTCACCGGGATGGTCTCCGTGGACGTCGGCACCCTCGAGCGGACGAAGGCGCTCACCGAGAACCTGCGCATCTTCGCGCTGGCCGAGAGCCTGGGCGGAATCGAATCGCTGGTGAACGTGCCCGCGCTCATGACGCACGCCTCGGTCCCGGAGGAGCGTCGCCTGGCGATGGGGATCACGCCCGGCCTCGTCCGGCTCTCGGTGGGGATCGAGGACCCCGACGACCTCATCGCCGACCTCGACCGGGTGCTTTCCTGACCCCCACGCCGGCCGTGCCGGGCGGCCGGCGGGACGGCAACGTCCGAACCGCGCCCGCGTGTCGGAGTAGTGAAACCGGGGTTCGGAGGCGATCGTAAGGCCGGGCAACTCCGAAGGCCCCGTCCGAACGGGTCCGGACAAGCAGACCGAGGAAGATCCAGATGGCCGACGAGCAGGAACGCAACGAGCAGAACGACGGCAACGGCCGCACCCGCGCCAGGCGCGTGCTCACGGACATCGCGCCGCACGCCTGGGAGCACCCGGCGGACAAGGCGGCGCTCAACGCGCTACGCCGGATCCCGGTCTTCGACGAGGTGCTGAAGAAGGTATTCGGCTTCTTCGGGGAAAAGCCGATCCGGCTGGCCTTCCAGGCCGACGCCGTCCGCGTCAGCGAGAACCAGTTCGGAAAGGTCTACTCCATCTACAAGGAGTGCCTGCGCACGCTCGACGCGCCCGAAGAGTATCCGCTCTTCCTGTCGCAGACGCCGCTGGTCAACGCCGGCGCCTACGGGATGGACAAGCCGTTCATCATCCTGAACTCGGGCACGGTTCGGCTCCTCGAGGACGACGAGCTCGCCTACGTGATCTCGCACGAGATCGCGCACATCATGAGCGACCACGTCCTCTACAAGACGATGACGGTCCTGCTCATCAACCTGGCCAACATGGGCTTCCCCATCGTCGGCCTCGCGGCGCGCGCGGTCCTCGTGGCGCTGCTCGAGTGGTCCCGGAAGTCCGAGCTCTCCTGCGACCGCGCCGGCCTGCTCGGCGTGCAGGACCCCGAGGTCGTCATGCGCACGATGCTCAAGATGGCCGGCGGGGGAACCGAGGAGGGCGAGACCAACCTCCAGGAGTTCATCATCCAGGCCGAGGAGTATCGCCAGGGCGGCGACGTGGCCGACCAGGTCTTCAAGGTGCTGAACCTGCTCGGCCGGACGCATCCGTTCTACGTGCTGCGCGTGGCCGAGCTGCGCGACTGGATCGAGGGCGGTGACTACGACCGGATCGTGCGCGGCGAGTACCCGAGGCGGGGCGAGCCCGACCCGGCGTACCAGGAGGATCTGCGGGAGGCCGCCTCCGCGTACGCCGAAGGCGCGAAGGACTTCCTGGAGACCGTCACCGAGGCCGCCAAGCGTGCCGGTGCGGACTTCATGAGCGGCTTCCGACGGTAGGGCGGGCGAAGCTCGGAGCCTCCGGTCGGCGAGAGCGGATCCGGGACGACGTCGCCGCGGGGCGGCCGGACGAGTCCGGCCGCCCTTTTCTTTCCCTTCCCGGCGGGTAGACTCCCCGCATGCGCATTCTGATCGTGGGCAACGGCGGGCGCGAGCACGCGCTCCTCTGGAAGCTGCGCCGGGACGCCCCCGGTGCCGAGTTCTTCGCCACGAAGCCCAACGGCGGCATGGCTCCGCTGTGCGAGGCCGTGGAGATCCTGCCGGGCGACGTCGAGGCGCTGGCCGGTTGGGCCGCGGGTCACCGGATCGACCTCACCGTCGTCGGGCCGGAGGCGCCGCTCGCGGCGGGAATCGTCGATCGCTTCGAGTCGAAGGGGCTGCCCGTCTTCGGGCCCACCGCGGCAGCGGCCCGGATCGAGGCGAGCAAGGCGTACGCCAAGGAGCTGCTGCGCAACGCCAACGTGCCCACCGCGGATCACCGGACGTTCAGCAACCGCGACGGCGCGAAGGCCTGGCTGCGGGAGCGGGGAGCGCCCGTGGTCGTGAAGGCCTCGGGGCTCGCGGCCGGCAAGGGCGCGATCGTCTGCATGCAGCTCGACGACGCGATGGGCGCCGTCGACGCGATGCTCGGAGACTTCGAGTTCGGGGAGGCCGGGACCGAGGTGGTGATCGAGGACTTCATGGAGGGTGAGGAGATCTCCCTCTTCGCCATCGCCGACGGCCGCGACTTCGTGCTGCTCCCGGCGTCTCAGGACCACAAGCGCGTCGGCGAGGGCGACTCCGGACCGAACACGGGAGGCATGGGCGCCTACGCGCCGGTCTCGATCGCCACGGACGACGTCATCGAAGAGGCCCGCACGGAGATCATCGCCCCCACGCTCGCCGCGCTGGCCCAGGACGGGGCCCCCTTCCGGGGTCTCCTGTACGCGGGTCTGATGCGCACCGCGGACGGCCTCTCCGTCGTCGAGTTCAACTGCCGCTTCGGGGACCCCGAGACGCAGGTCGTGCTCCCGCTCCTCGACTCCTCGCTGCTCGACCTCATGCTCACCGTGGCCGAGCACGGCTCCCTGGCCGGTCGCGACGCCGAGGTGGCCCCCGGGGCGGCCGTCACGACGGTCGTCGCGTCCGACGGCTACCCGGGACCGTACGTGTCGGACAAGCCGATCACGATCCCGGACGACCTCGGGGAGGACGTCCTCGTCTTCCACGCCGGGACCCGGCGCACGGACGCGGGCCTCGCCACCTCGGGGGGCCGGGTCCTCGCCGTCACCGGGCTGGCGGCGTCGATGCCGGCCGCGGCCGAGCTGAGCCGCCAAGCCGCCGCCCGCGTCGATTTCGAGGGTGCCTTCTTCCGCTCCGACATCGGTTGGCGGGAGGAGCGGCGGGTCGACCGAAAGGCCCCCTCCGACCGGACCGACGACGCATGATCATGACGACGACCCACGCCGTCGAAGGACGGCGCGTGGAGGAGTACCGCGGCATCGTCATGGGCGAGGCGATCATCGGGGCGAACATCCTCAAGGACCTCTTCGCCGCGGTTCGCGACGTCGTCGGCGGCCGGGCGGGCGCCTACGAGGACGCGCTGCGCTCGGCGCGCCAGGAGGCGCTCCGCGAGATGGCTTCCCGGGCGCGGGAGCTCGGCGCGAACGCCGTGATCGGGGTCGACATCGACTACGAGGTCCTCGGCAAGGCGGGCAGCATGCTCATGGTGACGTCGGCCGGTACGGCCGTCCGGCTGAGCGACGCAGACGGCTGAGCGGACTCGCGCTCGCATGCCCGAGCTCCCCGAAGCCGAGACCATCGTCCGAGGGCTCCGCCCGGCCATCACCGGCCGCCGGATCGCGCGCGCCGAGGTGCTCAAGCCCGACGTCCTGCGAGAGTCCAAGCGGAGCTTCGCCCCGAAGGTCCGGGGCCGGACCGTCGCCCGGGTCGAGCGGCGGGCGAAGAACGTCCTGATCGTCCTGGACGACGGCCGGCGCATCGCCGTGAACCTGGGGATGACCGGCCGCCTCCTCCCCTTCGAGACGCCGCCTCGCGGCGCTCGCCGTCCGACCCATCCGGCGGTGCGCTTCCGCTTCGCGGACGGCTCGCTCCTCGTCTTCGACGACACCCGTCGCTTCGGAACCGTCGAGTGCCTCACGGACGAAGAGTGGCGGAGGCGGGAGGCGCGCTTCGGCCCGGAGCCCCTCGACGACGACTACACCCCCGGGATGCTGCACTCGGCGTTGGCCACGTCCCGCTCGCCGGTCCGCTCCTGGCTTCTCGACCAGCGCCGGGTCGCCGGCGTCGGGAACATTTACGCGGCCGAGGCGCTCTTCCTCTCCGGAGTCCATCCGCTGCGCGAGGCTCGCTCGATCGACGGCCACGAGGCGGAGCGCCTCCACGCGTCGCTGCGCGACGTGCTGCGCGGCGCGATCGACGAGGGAGGGACGACGATCCGGGACTACCGCAACGCGATCGGGGGCGAGGGTGGCTACGCGCGGCTCCTCTGGGTCTACGGCCGCGACGGGGAGTCGTGCCGCCGATGCGGGTCGACGATCGAGCGTACCGTGCTCTCCAGCCGATCGGCGTTCTTCTGCCCCTCGTGCCAGCCCGCCCCGTGAAGCGCGTGCTCGCGGTCGGCCTCGTGGTGTCCGCCTGGGCGTGCGCGGGGTCCGCACCGGTCCCCCCGCCCGGGGCACCGGACGAGGCCACCGATCCCCGGGGCGCCGGCGAAGCGCGCCGCGACTCCGCCGCTCACGCCTCTCCGGTGCTCGACCCACCCGTTCGGCGCCTCACGCTGGACAACGGGCTGCGTGTCCTGCTGCTTCCCCGTCCCGGCGCGCCGACGGTGTCCTTCGTCATGCAGTTCGCCGTCGGCGGGGTGAACGAGACTCCGGGCACGACCGGGATCGCGCATCTGCTCGAGCACCTCCTCTTCAAGGGCTCCACGACGATCGGCACGACGGACGTCGAGGCCGAGCGCGCGCTCTTCCGTGAGATGGACCAGATCCACGAGCGAGCGCTGTCGGCGCGTGCGGCCGGCGACACCGCCGGATGGTCCGCGCTCATGACCGAGGTGGAGGCGCTCGAGGACTCCGCGCGGGCGTTCGTCGTCCCCAACGAGTTCGACCGCATCCTGACCCGCGCGGGAGCCCAGGGGCTCAACGCCACGACGACGAGCGAGGCCACGACCTACTTCGTCGAGCTGCCCGCCAACCGGGTGGAGCTCTTCTTCGCGCTGGAGGCGGACCGGATGGCCGACCCGGTCTTCCGCGAGTTCTACGCGGAGCGGAACGTGGTCACCGAGGAGCGCCGGATGCGGGTCGACGCGAGCCCCGCGGGCACCCTGTACGAGCGCCACCTCCGTGCCGCCTTCCGGGCGCATCCCTACGGTCAGCCGGTCGTCGGCACGATGGACGACCTGCTCGCGCTCCGGCGCGCCGACGTGGACGCGTACTACCGCCGGTACTACGGGCCCGGCAACGCCGTGCTCGCCGTCGTGGGACGCTTCGACCCCGAGGAGGTCGCGGCGCTGGCCGCGCGCTACCTGGGCTCCATCGCGCCGGGCGAGCGCCCCCCGCCCGTCACGGCGGACGAGCCGCCGCAGACCGCCGAGCGACGCGTCGTCGTCGAATGGGACGCCCAGCCGGCCCTGCGCATCGGCTGGCACGTCCCCGCCGCGACCCACCCGGACGCCCCCGCTCTGGCCATGCTCTCGGCGCTGCTCACGGGCGGCCGCACCTCCCGGCTCCACCGCACGCTCGTGACCGAAGCACGAATCGCCACCGCGATCTTCAGCTCGATGGGCCCGGGCAACCTCCACCCGCAGCTCTTCCAGGTCGACGCGACGCCCATCCACCCGACCACGCCGGCGGAGCTCGAGACTGCCATCTACCGGGAGATCGACGCCCTCGCCCGGACGGGACCCGAGGAGGCCGACCTCGAGCGGGTGCGCAACCAGATCGAGGCCGGTGGCGTGCGCCGACTCCAGTCGAATCTCGGTCTGGCCTTCCAGCTCGCGGACTCCGAGTCCCTCCTCGGGGACTGGCGCGAGACCTTTCGCATGGCGGACAAGCTGCGCGCGGTGACGGCCGAGGACGTGCGCCGCGTCGCGCGAACCTATCTCGTGCCGACGAACCGGACGGTCGCCACGCTCGTGACCGCGGAGGGCTCGTGATCCGCGCGTCGCTCGACCCCGCGGCCCTCGGCGGCTCCGCGGCGCTCGTCGCCACGACGACGCTCCTCGCCGCGCTCGCTCCGGTCCCCCTCGCGGCGCGCCAGACCGCCGCGCCACCGACCGGGCGCGCGGCGGTCGAGGCGCTCTCCTTCGAGCCGCTGATCTTCGAGCCCCCGGAGGTGTCGCGGAGAGACGTGGGCGGTGCCCGGGTGCTCTTCCTCGAGGAGCGGGCGTTGCCGCTCGTGACCGTGGCCGCCTACGTCGAGGGCGGGTACGGGCTCTTCGATCGCTCCGAGTACGGAGCGGCCCTGGGCCTGCCCGGGCTCCTCCGCTACGGCGGCACGCGCACGCGGGCCCCCGACGAGGTGGACCGGACGCTCGAGCGCTACGCCCTCCAGGTTGCGTTCGGCACGGCGGGCGGCAGCGTCACCACGTCCATCAACACCCTCACCGAACACCTCCCGGTGGCGCTCGACCTCTGGGGGGAGATGCTCGCGGAGCCGGGCTTCGACGAGGCCGAGATCGCCGCCTGGCGAAGCCGTGCCATGGAGGGGGTGCGGCGGCGCGTGGACGACCCCGCCCGCCTCGCGTACTCCGAGCTGAACCGCCTCCTCTTCGGCGACCACCCGGTGGGCTGGGAGACCGAAGCGGCGGACCTCGATCCGGAGCGGCTGACCCCGGCGGCGTTCCGCCGGATGCACGCCCGCATCGTCTGTCGGGAGAACCTCGTCCTGGGCGTCACGGGAGACGCGAGCTGGCCGGAGGTCGAGCCGCTGATTCGCCGGCTGGTGGAACGAATCGCGCCGTGCGCCGAGCCCCTGCCCGACCCTCCGATCCCCGAGATCCGACGGCTCCCCGGGATCTACCTGGTCGAGAAGGAGATCGAGCAGTCGGTCGTGGTCATGGCCCACCCCACGGACGTCCGGCTCGCCGACGACCCGGAGTACTTCGCCGCCATGCTCGGCAACTCCATCCTCGGCGCCGGCGGCTTCTCGAGCCGGATGCTGGGACGGGTCCGCACCGAAGAGGGCTTCGCGTACTCGGCGACGTCCCTCTGGACCACGCCGCGTACGCACGAGGGGATCGTCGGCGCGACCACCCGGACCCGACCCGAGAATACCGCACCGGCCATCGAGCTCATCCTCTCGACGATGCGGGAGCTCACGGTGGCCCCGCCGACCGAAGAGGAGGTCACCACGACCGTCGAGCGCATCGTCAACGGCTTCGTCTTCAACTTCGACACCCCGTCGTCGATCGTGGGCCGGACGATGGTCTACCTGGCGCAGGAGCTTCCGGAGGACTGGCTCCAGCGCTACCTGGCCGGGGTCCAGCGCGTGACGCCGGAGGAGATCCGTGACGTCTTCGCCGAGCACCTCGATCCCTCGGCCATGACGATCCTCGTCGTGGGAGATCCCGCGCGGATCCGGACCGACCTGGAGCGGCTCGGTCCGGTGACCGTCCTCGAGGTGCGCGGCGGCCCGGGTTGAGCGAAGTTGCCCGCACCTCCCCCACCCCTCGCGGAGCTCCTCCCATGGCCCGAGTGCTCGTAATCGACGACGACGAGGATATCCGGACGCTGGTGGCGGCGATGCTCGAGCGGGCCGGTCACAAGCCGGAGGTGGCCGCCGACGGCGCCACCGGTCTGCGCATGTTCGGGCAGTCGAAGCCCCACCTGGTCCTGACCGACATCAGCATGCCGGGTCTCGACGGCCACGACGTCATCTCCGCGCTGCGCGTCATGCACGAGGACGTCCCGATCATCGCCATCTCCGGAGGCAGCGAGGTCGCCAAGGACGAGCTCCTGCTCCAGGCGGCTCGCCTGGGCGCTTCGGAGGTCATCATGAAACCGTTCGAGTTCGAGCAGCTCGCGGGGGCGGTGTCCCGCGCGCTCGGGCTCTGGCGGAAGAGCTGAGCGCGGCGCTACGCCCGACCCCAGTGAATGGCGGCGATCCCGCCGGAGAGCAGCTTCCAGCCGACGTCGCCGAAGCCTACCGACTCGAACAGCGCGCCGAGCTCGGACGGTCCGGGGAATTCCTTCACCGACTCGGGGAGATACGTGTACGCCCACGGATGGCCCGAGACGATCCGGCCGACCACCGGCAGCACCCGGTGGAAGTACAAGAGGTACCCGGCCCGAACCACCGGATTCGGGGGCACGGTGAACTCGAGCACGACGAGCCGGCGCCCCGGGCGCAGGACCCGCCTGAATTCCTCCAGCCCGGTGCGCAGCCGCGCGAGGTTACGCACCCCGAAGCCCACGGTGGCCCCGTCGAAGGCGTCGTCCGCGAACGGCAGCCGCAGCGAGTCCCCGCACACGGGCGACACCGGCGCCCGGTCGATCTTCGGAGCCCCGGTCGCGAGCATCGGGTGCGCGAAGTCGGACGCGACGACCCTGCCCTCGAAGCCGGAGCGCCCCGACAGCTCCAGGGCGAGGTCGAAGGTCCCGGCGCACGCGTCCAGGAACGTCCCGCCGGGCACGGCCTCCCACTCCAGCCGGTCCACCGCCTTGCGCCGCCAGGAGCGGTCGATGTTCAGGCTCAGGACGTGGTTGAGCAGATCGTAGCGCGGCGCGATCTCCGAGAAGATCTGCTGGACCTGGCGCTCGCGGTCGGAACCGGATTTCGGGGCGGCTTCGGAGGCGCGTTGCATGACAGGATTCGGGCGGCCGCGTAGCTTTCGGAGGGCCGGGCGGGGCCGGGTGGGCACGCCGGGCCGGAAAGCTACGGGAAGCGGACGGGGCACTCAACGACCGGGGGCCGCGCTCCGGGTGGCCGGCGAAACCGGCCCGGGGGCGGCTCCGTAGGGCGCTTCGATGACCACCGACATCGCTTCCCTCCCGCGCGCCGCCACACGGTGGCTGGCCGAACCAGGGCAGGAAGAGACGACTCTGGCCTCTCCGGACTACGCGACGCTCGAGGATCGCGAGCTGGCGACCCTCGCCGCGCGGGGGCGCGAGCCCGCGTTCCGCGAGCTGCTCACCCGCTACGAGCGCCCCGTCTTCTCGCTCGTCTACCGCATGGTCCGGGACCGGACGCTCGCGGAGGACCTGGCGCAGGAGGCCTTCATCCGCGCGTTCAACGCGATCGACAGCTACAAGACCAGCTACAAGTTCAGCAACTGGATCCTGAAGATCGCGAACAACCACACCATCGACTATCTGCGCAAGCGCAAGCTCGACACGGTGTCGATCGACGGCTCGCCGCACGCCCGCACGGCCGAGGAGATCAACCAGAGCCGGGTCGTGATCGAGTCCACCGACGAGACGCCGGAGGAGTACGTCGAGCACCGAGAGCTCGGCGGCCAGATCGAGGCGGCCATCGGCGAGCTCCGCGAGGAGTACCGCACGGTCATCGTCCTGCGGCACGTCGAGGGGTACGCCTACGACGAGATCGCGGACGTCATGGACCTCCCGCTGGGGACGGTGAAGACCTACCTGCACCGCGCCCGCGGCGAGCTCAGA
>CALJLC010000431.1 GCA_937982605.1 uncultured Gemmatimonadales bacterium
CACCTTGCACGACCGCCCGACTCCGGACAAGGTGCCTTCCCGGCGGCGACCACGGACCGCCCGACCCGACCCACGATCTCAGGACGACGTCCGCATGGCTCCGCTGCGCCCCCTCCTCTCCGTCTGCGCCCTCCTCGCCATCGCCTGGCCGGTGCCCGGCCCGGCGTCCGCGCAGACGCTGCCCGAGTCCGCTCTGGCCAACCTCGAGTACCGGGAGATCGGCCCCACGAGGCAGAGCGGCCGCTTCGTCGACATCGCGGTGCCGTCCGACGATCCGCACACGTTCTACATCGCCACGGCGTCCGGGCATCTGTGGAAGACGACGAATCGGGGGATCACCTTCGACGTCCTCTTCGACGATCAGCCGGATGTCTTCAGCATCGGCGCCATCGCGGTCGCACCGTCGAACTCGAACGTGCTCTACCTCGGGTCGGGCGAGGCGAACAACTCGCGCTCCTCGTACTGGGGCAACGGCGTCTACAAGTCGACGGACGCGGGCGAGACGTGGACGAACGTCGGGCTGCCGGAGTCGCACCACATCGGCCGTGTCGTCGTCCATCCGACGAACCCGGACGTCGTCTACGTGGCGGCGCTCGGGCCCCTCTACTCCGAGGGTGGACAGCGTGGGCTGTACAAGACGACCAACGGCGGGCGGAGCTGGGAGCGCGTGCTCGAGCACGTCGTCGAGGGCCGGGAGATCGGCGTGGTGGACGCGGTCATGGACCCGACCGATCCCGAGACGCTGTACGCGGCCACGTACGACAAGGTGCGCCTGCCCTTCACCTTCGACCTCGGCGGGCCCGGCAGCCGGCTGTGGAAGACGACCGACGGCGGCGAGAGCTGGATCCAGATCGGCCAGGGCCTGCCCGAGGGCATGCTCGGACGCATCGGCGTCGACGTCTACGAGCGGGACCCGAACATCGTGTACACCACGATCGAGAACGCGAACAAGGAGGGGATGTCCGACGAGGAGCGCCGCCGGGAGCTGCTGAACCACGAGGCGAGCCGCGGCATGATCGGCGGCGAAGTCTATCGCTCCGACGATGCGGGCCTGACGTGGACGAAGGTGAGCCCGGACGGTCAGTCGATCGGCGGCGCGCCGGCCTACTACTACGGCCAGATCATCATCGACCCGAACGACCCGGACGTGGTGCACGTGCTCTCGGCCGCGTCGTGGGGCACGTACGACGGTGGAGAGACGTGGGAGCGTCGGCCCTTCGGCTTCGGAGGCGACGACCACGCGCTCTGGATCAACCCGAACGACTCGCGCCACATCATCCTCGGCTACGATCACGGGATGGGGGTCTCGTACGACGGCGGAGAGCACTGGTACCACCCGGACTTCCAGTCGCTCGCGCAGTTCTACGCGGTCGGCGTCGACAACTCGCGCCCGTACCGGGTGGCCGGCGGCCTCCAGGACAACGGCTCGCACATGACGTATCACACCAACCCCTCGGGCGACCCGGTCTACTTCGAGGCGTGGGAGCGCGTGGGCGGCGGCGACGGCATGTACAACGAGATCGACTGGTGCGAGAACCGCTACCTGTACAACGAGTCGCAGTTCGGGCCGATCCGCAGGACGGACCTCCTGACCGGTGAGTCGGAGGGAATCCGGCACGACGACGACGAGATGCGCTGGAACTGGAACGCGCCGATCCTGATCTCGCCGCACGACTGCAACGTGATCTTCCACGCGGGCAACCGCCTGCTCCGCTCGGAGTTCCGCGGTGAGGCGTGGGAGCCGATCAGCCCCGACCTGACCAAGGCGGATCCGGCCACGCTCACGACCGGCCGCGGGGGCGACGGCAACATCCAGTACGCCACCATCACGACGATCGACGAGTCGCCGCTGCGCCCCGGCGTCATCTGGGTCGGCACCGACGACGGCAACGTCCAGCTCACGCGCGACGGCGGAGAGACGTGGACGCTTCTCAACGACAACATCCCGAACAACCCGGAGTACTGGGTCAGCCGCGTGGAGGCGTCGCACCACGACCTGGGCACGGCGTACGTCACGTACACGGGCTACCGCCGGGACGACTTCCGGCCCTTCGTCTACAAGACGACCGACTTCGGTGAGACGTGGACCTCCCTGGCGAACGGGCTCCCGGCCGGACCCGTCAACGTGATCCGCGAGCACCACCGCAATCCCGATCTCCTCTTCCTGGGCACCGAGTTCCAGGTCTGGGTCTCCATCGACGGCGGGGCGAGCTGGACGAGCATGAAGCTCGACATGCCCACCAGCCCGGTGCACGACATGAAGATCCAGGAGCGCGACGACGACCTCGTCGTGGCCACCCACGGCCGCGGCATCTACATCGCCGACATCGCGCCGATCTCCGGGCTCTCCCGGGACGTGCTCGCGCAGGACGTCCACTTCTTCGAGCCCGAGCCCGAGATCCGCTGGGTGGCGGCGGATCGGACCAATTACGCCTTCTCGAACTTCGAGGGAGAGAGCGAGGAGCCCGGCGCCTCGCTGTACTTCCACCTCCGACGGGCGCAGCCGGTCACGCTGACCGTCTACCAGGGCCGGACGCCGATCCGCACGATCGAGGCCGAGGGCACCGCGGGCATCAACGTGGTGCAGTGGGACCTGGCGAAGTGGATCGAGCGGCCGGCGGCGGAGCAGGAAGCGCTGCGCGAGGAGGGCGGACAGGGTGGAGGGGGCGGTGGCTTCGGGGGCGGCGGACCGTCCCGCGAAGACCGGATCCGCTACGCCATCAGCGACGCCGGGCCCGGCGAGTACCGGGTCGTGCTGACCGTCGACGGCCGCACCTTCGAGCGTACGATCGAGGTTCTGAAGGACGACTGGTGGAACCTCCGCAGGTGACCAGGGTAAGGGGGGCTGGAGAGGTATAGTACCTCGGCGGCTCGACGCCCGGAGACGGGCGTCGCCGCCCCTCTCGGCCGCGCCTTCGTACGGCGCGCCCCTCGAGCGACCGCTGGTTTCCGGAGATGTGCTCCGGATCGACCGCGTCGCGCCCCTGGTCAAAGAGGAAGGATATGACGATCAGATCCGCGCTCGGCGCGGCGCTGCTCATCGGCGGCGTCGTGCTCCTCGCCTTCGGCGTCACCGAAGCCGACTCGTTCGCCTCCGACGTGTCGGAGGTCTTCACCGGCTCCCCGACGGACCGCGCCATCTGGCTGCTCGTCGTCGGCGCCGCCGCCACCGCCTTCGGCGGCGTGCTGGCCCTCACCGGGCGGTCCGGCTGACCCTCGGCCGAACGACCCGGTTCCATCCCGTCATCAACCACGAACAAGGAGAAAGCTCGATGCTCAGAGCAGCCATCGCACTCTTCGTACTCGCGCTCGTCGCCGGAATCCTCGGATTCGGCGGAATCGCCGGCACCGCGGCCGGCCTGGCCAAGATCGCCTTCTTCGCCTTCCTGATCCTGGCCGTCCTCGGCTTCGTGATGGGGCGCCGACCGGTCTAGTTCGGCGCCGCCGCCTGACACGCCCCCACGCGCGCGGCCACCAGATCGCGCTGCGAGAGGTCGATCCCCACCTGGTCGCCCAGGTACTGCGGCGTACCGCCCTCGACGAACCCGAGCTCGGAGAGCGGTGCGCCGTACGTGGCGGAGATGGTGGTCCAGACCGCGCACGGCACCTCGATGATCTCGTCGGTCTGGTCGAGCGACCCCGAACCGTCGAAGTCGTAGTGGCTCAGCAGCGTCGAGCGGACGATCGTGGCCCACCGCACCGAGCCGGGCGAGACGTTCTGCGACTGCCGCGCGATCCGTGACGCGGTGAGCAGGTCGAGGAACTGCTGGAGGTCCGCGGAGATCGTCGGGATGTCACCCGTCTCCGCGGCGCGCTGGTCCCCCTGGACGCAGCCGGCGGCGCGGGCCATGACTTCCTCGCGCTGGCTCGGCCCCACGCCGAAGCGGTCGCCGACGTAGACGTCGCCGGCCAGGAACCCGAGGCCGTACCCGTAATCCGGGTGCGTGGCGGCCATCGCCTGCCACACGTCGCACGGAATGGCCCGGATCTCGACGACCTGGTCGAGCGCCCCCGATCCGTCGCGGTCGAAGCGCAGCCGCAGGATTTCCCGGACCTCCTCCGACCAGACGTCGGCCGTGGTGCCGAGACGCCCGGCACGCTGGAGGATCTCCCCGGCGGCCTCCAGCCGGACGAAGCGCTCGACCGCCTCCGGCACGCCGCTCGACGACTCCGGCTCCGCGATGGTGGCCGGATCGGTGGCCGGCGGCTCCGCGCCCCGCAGACACGCGCTCCCGCGCGCCCAGGCTGGAACCCGCACGTTCTCGTTGATCTCGAGCACGACGTCGCCCACGTACGGCTCCCTGCCCTGCGGGTCGAAGCCATACCGCGTGAGGAAATTCCGGAAGGCGTCGTCCAGCGCGAGCCACACCGGACATCCCGGGGCGTCGATCTCGTCGGCCCGATCGATCGAGCCGGAGCGGTCGAAATCGTACGAGCCGAGCAGTACGGTCCTGGCCGCGAGAATCCGCATCTGCTCGTCGGGGAACTGCGTCATCCCCTGGAGCGCGCGCTCCACCGTCACCACGCCCCCGCCCTCCGATTCGAGCGAGCGCCCGGTGCCCACGACGTTCTGGCCCGGCACGTACCCGACCGTGCGGAGCATCGCCAGCACGGAGGAGACCGCCGAGTCCGGGACGAACTCCGGCCGTGGCACGTAGTTCATGGCGTCGGCCCGGTAGTCCCACAGCTGGAACGTGAAGCCGATCGAGTCCCGCTGGAACAGCATCGAGACCGGCAGGGACTGATAGCTCCGCTCGACCGCGTCGATGACGTCGTACAGGATCGCGCCCTGAGCGCGCGTGGTCTCGTCCGTCTCCGAGCCGATCAGCGACGCGAGCGCCCGAGACGACATGTTGCCCGAGTCCATGCGGTACTCGGCCTCCGGCGCCCACGTGCTCATCACGGCCTGGACCGTGTCCGGGATGAACTCCGGGATCACGAAGACCTCGACGGACGGGTAGACGATCATGACGTCGTCCGGCCCGAAGCCGTTCTGGGTCACGTCGATGACCTGGAGCCGGGTCGGCTGCTCGAGAGGGACGAAGAAGAGCTCGAAGAGAAGGAAGTCGATCTCGCTCGGGTCCGAGAGCTGGACGACGGGCCGCGTCACCTGCGTGAAGTCGACCGCCCCGGGAGCCTGCGCATCCGCGGGAGCGGGCGCGGAGACGACGAGCACGGTCGCGAGCGCGGCCGAGGCGGCGCGGGCCACCCGGGGACTCCGCCCCCCTCCGATCACGTCAGCGCCCTCGCAGAGCCTGGAAGGCGTCCCGGTAGCGGCGCGCCTCCTCGAAGTCTCCGGCGCGCCGGTGGAGCTCCATGAGGAGCCGGTAGAGGTCGAGACGCTGCTCCACCGTCATCTGTTCCTCGAGCCTCTGAGCCGCGGTCGCGCTCTCCAGGGCGGCGGGCAGGTTCGCCGCGACGAGCCGTGCGACCTCGAAGTAGGCGGTGGCCCGGCCGGACCACCCCACTTCGCTCGCCTGCGTGAAGTACTTCAGGGCGGTGCGGTTGTCCCGCCGCTCGGCGCGCGCGCTGCGGCCCAGGTTCATGCACAGCGTGCCGTAGTCGTCGAAGTACCGCGAGTACGCGGGATCGATCGGAGCACCGAGCGGATCGACCGGGGTGCGCTCGACGAGGCTCCGGAGTCGCTCGGCGGCGTCCTCGGTGCGGCCGAGGTTGTAGTCGACGATCGCCAGCCGCCACTCCGTCTCGTCGATCGCGGTGCGTGCGGAGAGCGTCGGGATGAGCGCAGCATAACCGCGGCGAGCCTCCTCGAGAGCCCCCTGCTGCTCGAGCTGCAGCAGGGAGTCGCGCGCGAAGCTCGCCGCGATGTTCATGTCGTCCCACGCCATCCAGGCGAGCTCGCCCTCGACGTACGCGGTGTCCTCGAGGGTCGTCGCCCACTCGAGCGCGCGTGCGTACGCGGTCTGGGCCCGCCCCGCGTCGCGCCGCTGGACGTGCATGTCGCCCTGCGCCTGGACGTACGAGTAGACCGTGGCCGAATCCAGCGGCTGCGGCTCGTCGACGGTCAGATCCCAGGTCTGGCGCTAGACCTCCTCGGCCTTCTCGTAGTTGAGGGCGGCGCCGTCCCACTCCCCGACGTAGAAGTAGTTGTTGGCCAGCATCGCCCAGACGGTGTGCTGGTCGGGGGTCAGGAGAACCAGCTTCTGCAGCTCGTCGATCGCGCGATCGTACGCCTCGACCTGCCCGAGCCGGCGCGCCTGGAGCCCGTAGACCTGGGCGAGCCAGACCCTCGTCCGGTTGTCGAACGGGTTGAGCCCGAAGGAGCGCTCCAGGGAGACCTCGGCGCTGTCGAGGAGCCGGCCGGTCTGGGCCGCCAGCGCCTGCATGTCGGCGTTGCCCGAGCGCAGCAGGCTGTCGAGCCGCACCAGCGCGAGCCCGCCCTCGGTGGCCGCGGCCGTGGCGGCGAGGGAGTCGCCGACGCTCACCGCGCGGCCCGAGTCGAGCAACGCCGCCATCGCCTCCCACATCGAGTCGGTATGCTCGACGATCAGGCGCGCTTCTTCCTGCAGGGCGAGCGCCTGATCCGCCTGCGCCGCGTCGACGAACGACGCGTCGGCCAGCGAGTCCGCGGCCTCGGCCACGGTCGAGTCCACGCCGGAGGGCACCACCGTCGGCGGAGCCACCACGGGCACGTTCGCGGATCCGGCGCCGCCCCCGCACGCGGCCACGATCAGCGCGGCGGCGGCCGCGGCCGCAAGCCGTCCCCGGTTCATCGGCCGGCCCCCGCGCCCGGATCGACGGACGCCCACCACGAGAGGAAGACGTCGTAGAACTCACGCGATCGCTCCCCGGAGGCGGCGCCCGTGCGCGAGTCGATGGCGACGATCTCGCCGCCGGCGCGCCGCACCGCCCCCTCGCGCAGCGAGCGGCTCTGCTCCTGGAACCCGCGGTCGATCAGGTAGACCGAGCGGTTGCCGTCGACCAGCACCACGTGGACCTCGCGAAGGCTCTCGTTGAACATGAGGAAGAGCTCGTAGCTCCGGCCCTCGTCGGCCACCGCCGCGACCGCGGTCAGGAACGAGGGCTCGTAGTTCATGTGCACGCGGACCCCGACGGGAAGGGGTGCCGCGTTGGCCCGCATCCAGGCGCCGAGTCGCGCCGCGGACGACTCGTCGAAGGCCTCCGGGTCGTGGGCCTCGATGTCGAGCTCCTCCCCCCCGCCCTGCGCGTCCCGGGCCGTGCCGGTGCGGACCGCGACGTCCGGTCCGGGGAGGCCA
>CALJLC010000432.1 GCA_937982605.1 uncultured Gemmatimonadales bacterium
GGAGCGGCGCGCACGGGCTCGCCGCCGCCGGTGTCGTGGCGCTCGCACTCGCGGCCCCGGGACTCACGGCGCGCCTGTCGGCTCACGAGGCGCCCCGCGCGCTCGCCGCGGCGGCTCAACCGGCGCCGGCGGTCGGCTCGTTCCTGCTGGCACGGCGCGACCTTCCCGATCCCAACTTCTTCGAGACCGTCGTGCTGCTGTTGGCTTACGACGAGGAGAGCGGCGCCGTCGGCGTGGTGGTCAACCGCCGCAGCGACGTCCGGGTGGGCCAGGCCTTCGAGGAGGGCGGACCGCTCGCCGAGCGGGAGGACGACCTCTACCTGGGTGGGCCGGTGGCGGTCGAGTCGATGATCGTCCTGCTGCGCGACGAGGAGCCGCCTGCGGGCTCCCTGCGGATCGTCGACGACGTCTTCATGGTCGACGGGAACACCGACCTCGAGGGCCTGCTGCTCGGCGAGCCCGCCGCCTCGAGCGTGCGCTTCTACGCCGGGTACGCGGGCTGGAGCCCGGGCCAGCTCGAGGACGAGATCTCGAGGGGTGTCTGGCACGTCACGACGGCCCGGCCGGGCTGGGTCTTCAGCGAGCGGCCCGAGGAGGCGTGGCAGGAGCTCATCCGGATACTGCTCGGTCCCCGCGCGTGAGGCCGATCGCGCCCACGCTCGATCGACCTGCCGGCGCTGACCGGCTCGTCTCCGACCGGCTCCCCCCGATCCGCCGATGATTCGCGAATCCCTCCCCGTCAAGGCGCTGCTGCGCGGCTCGCACCTGCTCGGTGTTCCCCGCCTGACGGCGACGCTGGCCGGCCGGCGGCTGCGGATTCTCATGTACCACGGGGTCACCGCGCGGCCTGCGGTCCGGGCGGGCGGTGCCCCCGGCGCGCACCCCGTCGCCGGGAGCGTGGTCAACCACTATGGGTACAACCTGCCGCTCCCGACCTTCGCGGCGCAGATCGACTATCTGGTGGCCCGCTGCCATCCGGTGTCGCTCGACGACGTGCTCGCCGGCCGGCTGTCGAGCCGGCGGACCAACGTGCTGCTGACCTTCGACGACGGCTACGAGAACAACTTCGTCAACGCCTTCCCGCTGCTGCGAGAGCGGGGGGTTCGCTACACGCGGATGAAGGTCGACGCCGGGGCCGACTACGTGGTCACGCAGATGTTCTTCGACAACCGGCACTACTTCCAGTACGTCGACATGTGCCGGGCGGCCGGAATCGACGTGCCGATCATCCCGGGGCTCAAGATCCTCGCCACCGCCAAGCAGGTGACGACCCTGCCGCGCAACTTCCACTGCGAGATCCCGTCGGAGCTGGCCGACGCGGTGGAGCGGGACCCGAAGCACGCCCTCGACATCGGGGTCGAGTGGGCCCAGCGGCAGACCCGGGAGCTCATCGAGCGCGGGGCGCCCAGCATCCACTTCTACGTCATGCAGAGCTCGAAGGCGGTGACCCGGGTGATCGAGGGCCTGGGGCTCTGATCCCGCCGCGCTGTCATCCCGACCGGAGCGACCGGAGGTCGCGGAGTGGAGGGACCTCTGTTGACTCGCCCCCGCCTCCTGCACTAACCTGACCGCTGCATCAGGAGCGGTCCGATCGAATCGGACTCGGCAACCTGGGACGGACACCCAAGGTGCCTGCCTGCCCCGAGCCACGGGGTGAGCGATGTGGTCGCCGGAGGTGACAAATCAAGTGTCCGCGACGGCCCGCTCCGACGAAATCCGAGGAGGCGGGTTTTTCTTATGGCTGACACAGCGCGACCCAGAGGCGATACGGACGAACGGCCAGCGGCGCCGGAGGAGGCGCTGGCGGCGCGCATCCTGGTGCTCGACGGGGCCACGGGAACCGCCATGCAATCGCTCGATCTCGGGCCCGACGACTTCGGAGACGTCGATCTCGAGGGCTGCAACGAGATCCTCTGCGCGACGCGCCCCGACGTCGTCGATCACGTCCACGAGCTCTACCTGG
>CALJLC010000433.1 GCA_937982605.1 uncultured Gemmatimonadales bacterium
CCGCGCCATCGTCTCGGGAATGAGGAGCGCGGCGTTGGGGTCGGCCGACGCGAAATCGGCGACCTCCAGCCGGAAGTAGTCCGCGACGAGCTTCGCCAGATCCGCGTCGGAGAGCTGGTACGCCCGCGCGACCTCGGTCCACGCCTCCGGCGCGCCGCTGCCGGCCGCGATCTCCGGCCGCTCCCGGTCTCCGAGCCCCGCCCGCTCGGCGATACGGACGAGCCAGTGCACGGCCCCGCCGCCGTTGGCGCTCATCGCTCCCTCAGCGCGGAGGCCCGCTTCGAGTGCTTCTCGCGATACATCGCGGCGTCCGCCTCCGCGACGAGGTCCTCGAGTCGCACCCGTGGATCGTCGTCGTGGTGCGCCATGCCGATGCTGATCGAGAGCTGGTACGGCTCGGGGCTCGAATCGTTGAAGTCGTCGACCCGCTCGCGGAGACGCTCGACCAGCGTCTCGGAGCTCTCGTCGGCGGCCTCGAGCGCCAGGACCCCGAACTCGTCGCCACCCAGCCGCGCGATGATGTCCGAGCGCCGGAAGGTCGCCCGCAGGATGTCGGACACCTTGAGGAGCGCCCGGTCGCCGACGTGGTGCCCGAGGGAGTCGTTGATCGTCTTGAACCGGTCCAGGTCCACGTAGACCATCGTGACGCCGCGGCCGGACCGGCGCGCGAGCTTGAGGTACTGCTCTCCGAGGTCGGCGAAGCCGCGCCGGTTGTACAGCCCCGTGAGGTCGTCGATGAGGGAGAGGCTGCGGAGCGCGGAGAAGAGCCGGTGGCGCTCGATGGCGTGCCGCACGGACCGGACGATCAGCGACGGCCCCGCCTCGCTCTTCACGAGGTAGTCCTGAGCCCCGCCCTGCACCGTGGAGACCGCCGCCTCCTCGTCGGCCGCGTCGGCCACCACCAGAATCGGCACATCCGGGGCGAAGGCATGGGTCCGGTCGAAGGTCACCATCCCCTGGCTGTCGGGCAGGTCCAGCGAGAGGAGGACCGCGTCGAGCCCCCCCTGCGTGAGTCGGGCGAGCGCCTGACTCAGCTCCCCCACCCACTCGATCTCGATGACACCGGCGTGCGAAACGGACAGGCCCGCCTCAAGCTCGTCTCGGTAGCCCTCATCGGACTCGACGAGGAGGATCTTGATCGGCCGGTCCTGCAAGAAAGCCACTCCTTGGAAGGCTATCAGGCGCATCGGGACTCGGGCCGACGTACGTGATCCGACCCGTACCCGGCCGCGGACAAGGTAACCCTCGACGGGGCTGCTAGACCACAGAAAGAAAAGGGGCGGAGCCGCTTCCCGGCTCCGCCCCGACGCCCTCGACCGGGTCCGGCCTGCCCGTCAGAGGCTCCGGCCGAGCAGGATCTCCTCGAAGAACCGGAGCACCCGCGGGTCGTCCGACTGGGCGAGCCAGAACATCGCCGTCTTGCGGGTTTCGGCCTCCTCTCCGGTCCGCGCGATCTCCATGAGCACCGGGATCGACTCGGCCTCGTCCCGCTGTGATAGGGCGAAGATCGCCGCGTTCCGGATCTCCTGGTCCTCCGCTCCGTCGAGCGCCACGCCGGAGAGCTCGCCCGTGACCGTCTCGGCGGCCTCCTGACCGAGCCAGAAGAGCGCGTTCTTCCGCACGCCCTGGTGCACGCCGCGGTCCCGGGCCAGCTCGAGCAGGCGCGGCCACACCTCTCCGGCGTCGGCGAGAATCGCCGGGAAGAGCGCGTCTTCGGCCGCGTCGTCCGCGGCCCGCTCGTCGTGCGGGAGCGCCAGCAGGAAGTCCGCCGCCTCCGACGCCGAGACCTCGCCGAGGTCGACCGTGCTCCGCGCGGGCTCGGCGCTTCCGCGCACCAGCTCGACGTCACGGACGCGGCCGTCGCGCAGCGTCAGCTCCACCTCCACGAACCCGAAGGGGCAGTTCGTGGCCCGCTCCCGGTCCCGGTAGCTCCGCCACCACATGTGCGTCTCGCCCATGCGGACGCCCTGATCGCAGACCTCCACCTCCGGCCGTGCCGCGAAGCCGAAGCGGACGGTGCCGTCCACGACGTCCCGGACCCGGGCCTCGAGCTGGGCCGCGGCCGGAGCCGCCGCCCCCGGGAGGGCGGCGGCCACCAGCGCGGTCGCGACGGCGAGGAGCCCGCGCCGGCTCATCGCCTGGGGGTCCCGCCGCGGATGAGCGACAGCAGGAACTCCGCGACGCGGGGGTCGTTGCTCTGACCCAGCCAGAAGATCGCCCGCTCCCGCAGCTCCGGGTCCTCCTCCGTGCGCGCCACCTCCATGAGGAAGTCGACGGCGCCCCGGTCGCGGCTCTGCGACGCCACGAAGATCACCTGCTCCTTCATCTCGACGTCGTCGAGCGTGTCGTAGAGACCCTCGAGGTCCGCCGCGACCACCCCGCCCATCTGGCCCAGCCAGAAGAGCGCGTTCTTGCGGATCTCCACGTCCTCGCGGCCGTCCCGCACCCGCTCGGAGAGCCACGCCCGGGCGTCGGGGCCACCGGCCTGGGAGATCCCGAACACCGCGCGCTCCTTGAGCTCGGGATCGTCGAGGCGGGGGTAGAGCTCGATGAGGTACCGCGCGCCCCCCGCGTCCGGGTTCTGGCTGATCCAGAAGATCGCGTTCGCGCGCAGCTCGCTCGGGATGTCGGAGCGCTCGGCGTAGTCCTTGAGGATCCGGACCGCCCGGCCATCGTCGTTGCGCTGGGAGATGGCGAAGATCGCCCGCTCCTGGAGCTCCGGGTCGTCGCTCTCGATGAGGATCGACTCGAGCGCGTCGAGCGCCTCCGGGCTGTCGACCTGATGCAGCCAGAAGATCGCCTGCTCCCGGACCTCGGGGTCCGGGTCCGGGTTGCGGTGCGCCAGGTCGAGAAGGATGTCGACCGACTCGTCCGTCATCTTCTGGGAGATGAGGAAGACCGCACGGCGGCGCAGCTCGACCGAGCACGCGTCCCGGCTCTCGAGCACCTCCTGCAGGATCGGCACGGCCTGCTCGGCGTTCATGTTGAGCAACGCGCTCAGCGCGGCCAGTCGCACCTCCTGCTGCTCGTCGCACGGACCCGACGCGGTCTCGGCGATCACGGCCGCCGCGTCGGCGTCTCCGCGCCGCGCGAGCTGGGCCTCGACCCGCACCATGAGCGCATCGGCATCCCGCCGCGTGCTCGCGTTCGGATGCTCCCTGCGCTGCACGGCGAGGAGCTCCGCGGCCTGCCGCAGCTGGCGCGGGCCTCCCTCGCGGAAGCGGGCGAACGCCTCCCAGTAGTACGAGTCGGCCACGTAGCCGGAGCGCGGGAACTCGGCACGCAGCTCGGAGAACCGCGATGCGGCCTCGGCGTAGCGACGCCGGTTGAGCGACTCGCGCGCCGACTGATAGAGGCGGGCCCCCGGGTCCTCCTGCAGCCAGGCCTCGGGCGGCTGCGTGCGCAGCGACTCCGTCGACCGGCCCACCCCGAAGGCGAAGGAACGCGCCCCACGCGCGCTGGCGCGCGCCTCTTGCGCCGCGGCCCGCTCGGCCGCACGCAGGGCGCGCTCGGCGGAGACGTCGGCCGTCCTGCCCGCCTGTGCTTCGACCGTCCCGACCGACGCCACCAGCGCAGCCGCCATCGCCACGAGCGTCGTCCGCGTCCTCGTGATCCGTCGCATCGTATCCTCTCCTCGCCTCTCCATGGTCATCGTCCTCACACCCCCGACAGGTCCGGCAGCACCGCCTGGATGCGCGGCAGTACCTCGCCCTCTTCCAGAGTCCTCAGGGCCAGCTCCAGCTCGGTCCTGGCCCGCGCTTCGTCCATCGTGCCCGTCTGGGCGACCGCCCTGATCTGGATGAGCACCAGCTCGAGGTCGAGCAGGAGCTCGTCGACCGCGGGATTGCCGCCGTCGGCGTCCAGGAGCAGCCTCGTCTCGGACAGGAGCCCCTCGGCCCATTCGGCGGTCGCCGGATCGATCCGACCCGCTCGGGCGTCCGCGCGCACCATCGTCAGCAGGGACTCGGTGCGCCCCAGATGCTCCCGCGCCGCGAGCGCCAGACCACCGGTGGCCGCCCGGCGGGGCGGCTCCGTGACTTCGGCCACGGGCTCGGGGCCCGTCGGCGCGGTCATCCGGCCGATCCCGATGCCGAGCACCAGCACCGCGGCGGCGGCGACCGCCCACCCCATGCCCCGGTCCGTGGACCGGAAGAGCCGGGGCCGCGCGTCGCTCCTGCGCTGCCGCTCCGCGGCCAGGTCCACCACGCCCAGTCGCGCCTCGATCTCCGCCCACATCGCCTCGCGCGGCGGCTCGTTCGGCACGTGGTACGTCTCGCGCACCTGCGCCAGCAACGCTTCGTCGAATCGCTCGTCGGACATCACACGTACTCCTGCATGGCGGGTCCCAGCGTCTCTCTCAGCTTCGAGCGCGCGCGGGACAGCCGGGCCTTCGACGTCCCCTCGGCCACCCCGAGGGCGTCGGCGATCTCGCCGTGGTTGAAGCCTTCCAGGTCGTGCATCAGGAACACCGTCCGGTAGATCTCGGGAAGCGCGTCGACCGCCGCCTGGATCCGCTCGCGCACGCCGGGCTCAGCCGTCCGGTTCACGGCGGCCACGGGGGCGGCGTCCTCCAGCGACCTCTCCCGCTTACGGTGGCGATCAACCTTCCGAAGCCCGTTCAGAGCGACGGAGACCGTAATCGAGTGCAGCCACGTGGAGAACGCCGCGTCACCGCGGAACTGGTCGAGCCGGTTCCATGCCCGGACGAAGGCCTCCTGGGCGAAGTCTCTGGCGAGATCCTCGTCCCCGGCCATGCGGTACGCGAGCCTGTAGGTGCGGTCCACGTTCATCTCGTACAGGGTGCGAAACGCGCGCTGATCGCCCGCCTGCGCCCTCTCCACCAATTCGAGTTCCGTCAAGAGAAGAGCCCGTTGATCGCCGTGTCTGTCTCTTCCGTGCTGTCTGACACGACCGCCGGAAGAACGGTTGCGCCCCGTCGCACCGGATCAGGCGCCCGGGTCGAGCGGCAGGGTCATGCGCGCCCGGGCGCCCCCGCCTTCGCGGTTCTCGAGCTCGAGGGAGCCGCCGTGTCCCTCGGCGATCTGCCGGGAGAGGACGAGGCCGATCCCCGAGCCTCCCCGCTTGGTGGTGTAGAACGGGACGAAGAGATTCCCGGTCTCGGGAAGGCCCGGACCGCGGTCCTCGACCAGGACGTGCAGCCGCCCCGCGCGCACGAGCCAGCGCATCGACACCCCGGCGCCCTCCGCTTCGAGCGTGGCGTCGACGGCGTTGCGCACGAGGTTGATGAGCGCCTGCTCGACCTGGTCGGGATCGGCCCGCACGGTCACGTCGTCGCCGGGCACGACCTCGACGGGGAGCCTCGTCTCGAGGTGCGCGACGCGACGGACGAGCGCCCCCACCGCGACGTCGTCGAGGTCGGGCTTGGGGAGGCGCGCGAGCTTGGCGTACGACGCCATGAAGCGGCCCAGCGCCTCCGCGCGGCTTGAGATCACCGCCAGGCCGCGTTCCACGTCCTCCTCCACGTCGTCGGGAAGCTCGGAGCGCGCCAGCACGCTCTGGAGGCTCCCCGAGATGGACTTGATCGGCGCGAGCGAGTTGTTGATCTCGTGGGACAGCACCCGGATGATCCGCTTCCACGCCTGACGCTCCTCCTCCCGCAGGGCGCGGCTGAGGTCCGACAGCGCGATGAGCTGGAGCGGATATCCCTCCTGACGCACGA
>CALJLC010000434.1 GCA_937982605.1 uncultured Gemmatimonadales bacterium
ATTCCGGGCCAGCCCGCAGAGGGGCAGGGAACGCGAAGGCTAGCAAAATGCCGGGGGTCTCCGACTCGCGCTAGGGGAGCCCCGCCCGGATCGGCGGGGCTCCCCCGGCAGGTCGCGGTGGCCCCGCGACCGATGGCGGCGGGACCCCGGAGCCCCGCGCACCTCCACGCCCGAGCGGGCTCAGCACCAGCGCGTGCGGATCCGGTACTCCACGCGCGTTTCGCCGCGCGACTCGACCTCGGGGGTCATCGTGAAGGTCCAGGCGTCGACCTGCTCCCAGCGATGCGTGGAGGAGATCATCTCCCAGTCGCCACCCACGGGCTCCATGAGAATCACCTCGACGTCCTCGTCCTTGTGATTGCGCAGGTCGACCCGCCAGGTGCTCTCCGAGACGCAGCTCGAGATCACCGTGTAGTCCATCTGCCGGCGGTCGCCCACGACGTCGAAGGCCTCGCCCAGCTTGATGCGGAGCTCCTCGTCGCGCGGCGTGTGGTCGATCACGTCCTCGCCGATGAACTGCTGGGCGCCCGTATGGTCGCGCTTGTAGACGCGCACGGTCCCCTTGGGCAGCGGCATGCCGAGCCCGTTGTCCTCGCTGTTCTCGAAGTCGAGGAAGACCCCGACCTTCTGGTTCTGCGCCACCTGGCCGTACTGGCCCCGGTAGTAGTAGGCCGCGCCGTGGAAGATCAGCCGCTTCTCCACGCCGAAGCCGTCGGACTCGAGCAGCGTGACCTGCTTCTGCTCGTTGTTCATCAGGTCCGTGGGTCGGCCGAGCGTGTAGAGGTGGTACTCGAAGAAGGCATCCTCCGTGAAGCCGTCGGCCTCGGCGGCCATCGCCATCTCCATCATCCGGTCCCGGCGCACGGCGGGCTGCATGTTCCCGGTGACCCGTCGGACGTCGCCCGCCACCAGCTGCAGGCGGGCGTTCTCGTACGCCGTCCCGCTCTGGTTCGTGAGCGTCACCCATCCGGTGAGCGCGCCTTCGTCGTCGTCCTCGTTGAGGACCATGACGTAATCGGACTTCCAGTTGAGGCTGTTCGTCAGGTACGACACCTCGACCCGCTGGGTCCCGCCGGGGCTGTCCAGCCGCCAGAGCAGCGTCGGCTCGGGGATCAGGTTGTCCGGGAGCTCCGGGAAGCCGAAGCGGCCGGGGTAGTTGAAGGTGATCTCCCCGTCGATCCGGAGGATCGGCCCGCCGTTGACCGACAGCACCTCGGCCTCCACGCCTTCCTCGACCCCGGTCTGCGGGTTGGTGCGATACACCGTCACCGTACGGCCGACGTACTTCTCCAGGAGCTTCTGCGGGTTGAGCAGGTCGAACTGGTAGTTCTGCTCGAGCAGTCGGAGTCCGCCCCGACCGAGCGGCAGGACGTGTACCGTCTCGGGCTGGATCCCCGACGCCACGTCGCCGTACTCGAGCGCGATGGGGCCACGAGCCAGGTCGATGGCCCGAACCTCGCGCACCAGGCCGAAGTTCTGGTTGTACACGGTGATCGCCACCGATTCGCGGTCGGCCGCCGTGGAGCGGTTCTCGGCCGCGGTCCACGTCACCCGATCCGGAAGCGTCTCGACCACGGGCGGCCGGTCGTCCCCGCTGCCCGGCGCCGAGTCCGGAAGAGCGGGCGCCGCCACGGCGCCGGTGGTGGCCAGGAGTGCAAGGAGTCTGCGCATCGGAGTTCCCTCCGTCTGTGAACGGCGGGCACGAGGCCGCCGGGTGTTTTCTCCCTTCGCGATGATGGAGACGCACATGCGGCCGCGACTTGCACACGCGGGGCGGGCCACGCAGCGTCGTCACCCCCACGGCCGTCCGCGCACCCCCCGAAAACCCCGGAGAATCGATGCCCCGCCCCCTGTCCCTCGCCGCCCGGGCCCTCTTCCTCCCGCTGCTCGTCCCGCTGCTCGCCGGCGGGTGCGCCGACACGGATCCCCCTGAGGCCCCCGCAGCCCCCCAGGCCCCCGCTCCCCTGGCGGCCGATCGCCCCGAGGCGCCGCAGGGAGCCGGGGCGCTGGCAACGGTCCAGCGCCTCTTCGACGCGCTCGACGCCGGAGACGCCGAGCTCCTGCGCTCGGTCGTCGACCCGACCGTCGTCATGCACTTCTCCGAGACCCGGGACGGCGCGACCACCTTCGGCAGCGCCACGGTGGACGCGCTCGCCGAGCGCATCACCTCGAGCGATGTCCCGCTCGTGGAGCGGATGTGGGACCCCGTCGTGGTCGTGAACGGACCGATGGCCACCGTCTGGACACCCTACGACTTCTACGCGGGGACGACCTTCAGCCACTGCGGTGTCGACGTGGCGACGCTCATGGAGACCGAAGAGGGCTGGAGGATCGTCGCGCTCTCCTGGACGCGCCTTCAGCCGCCCGCCTGCGAGCTCCACCCGGACGGCCCGCCCGCAGGTTGATCAGGCGCGGGAGAGGCCGTGCAGAAGCTTGAAGGTCTAAGGGCCGCCACCGCGGATGGCCTCGCCGGGTCCGGGGCCTATCTTATGCGTCCGCTTCGGGCGCGACGCCCGATCGCGCACCGCCTCATCCCAGCGTCATGACGCAGCCCCCCAGCAACCACTGGCTCAAGGACGTGGCCGGACACGCCGGCCTCGAGCTCGACCTTCCCCGACGCCCGGACGTCGGCGCCGTCCGGGCGGCCTGGCCCCTCCCCGACGACAAGTTCACCCGGCGGGTGGCGGGACACTTCCGCATCGGCGTGGCCGACGTGAGCACCTATGATCCGCAGGCGGTGAAGCTGATCCCCGAGGCGGTGGCCCGCCGCTACGGAATCCTGGCGCTCAGCTCGACGGACTCCTCGATCGTCATCGCCACGTCGGATCCCACCAACCGCGCGGCGCACAAGGAGATCGTGGCACACTCGGCGCGCCAACCGGTCTTCCTCATGGCGAGCCCCACGACCCTCTCTACCGCGCTCGAGCGCGCCTATTCGCCGGCCCGCGCGCCGAAGAACGCCCTGCAGACGCTCGTGGCGCGGGTGGCCGAGAGCGACTTCCAGGTCGTGACCAACCAGGGCAAGGGCCTCTTCACGAGCTTCGAGCTCGAAGACCCTGCGGTGGTGAAGCTCACCGACTTCATCCTCCAGCAGGCGGTCCGCTACCGGGCCACGGAGATCCACATCGAGCCGGGCGCCCAGCAGGGTCGGGTCCGCTACCGTATCGACGGCGTGCTCCAGCACGTCGTCGACCTGCCGCCGACCGCGCACAACCGACTCGTGGCGCGGCTCCGACACGTCGCCTTCGAGCAGCCCGGGCACAACGCCGACGACGGCTTCCAGATCCGC
>CALJLC010000435.1 GCA_937982605.1 uncultured Gemmatimonadales bacterium
ACACGCAGTTCCGCGACCCGGAGCGGCACCTCGACCTGCTCTATCCGGACGGCTGTACCGTGCTGCATCTCGACAGCGACCACACCGAGGCGCTGCTCGGGTCGGAGGCGCGCCGGATCGCGGACTACCTCGAGGAGGCGTCGGCGCGGGCGCTGACGCTCCCGCCGGACTTCGATCCACGGGCCTCCTCGGAGGGGCTCGCCCTCCGACGTCGGGCCCACTCCGCGCGGATCGGGCTCCGCTCGCGCCGCTTCGGGGCCCCGGGGCAGCCGCTGCGGGTCCACGCCCGCGTGACGAACACGTCGTCGGTCGCGTGGCACGCCCCGGGGGACGGCCTCACGCTCTGCGCGCGCTGGCTCAACCTCGACGGACACGAGCGCACGCAGCGGTCGGCCGACGCTCCGCTCCCGCGCCCGGTGGCGCCGGGGGAGACGGTGACCGTGGAGCTGTCGGTGCCGTTTCCGGACAAGCGTCTGCCGATGATCCTGATGGTCGACATGGTCGACGACGGCCTCAACTGGTTCCACTGGGTGGGGAGCCGCCCCGCCTACCGAATGGTCTGGCCGGACCCGTTCCGGCGCCGCAACGGGAGCGCCTCCGGCCAGCGGTGACCGGTGCGGCGCCGGTAGCGAACTCCCTCGGCCGGCCCGTCCAGCTCGTATCCGCGACGGACGAGGCGGGAGGTCAGCGCACGGATCTGCGCTTCGGCGAGCCCGGCTCCCAGACAGTAGTGCCGGCCCGCGCCGAAGGTGAGGACCGCCGCACGGTTCCTGGCCAGCCGGAAGGCGTCCGGATCGTCGAACGCCTCCGGGTCCCGGTTCGCCGCCCCGAGCGCCAGGAAGACCGGAACTCCCTCCCGCACCGCGTGGCCCATGAGCTCGGTCTCGCGCCGAGCGACCCGCGCGATGATCTGAGCGGGAGAGTCCAGGCGCAGCGCCTCGCTCACGGCCGAGGCGGCGGCCTCCCCCCCGGCCTCGAGCGCCGCTCGGGCTTCCCCGTGGCGATGCGCCGCCAGGAGCACCGACGCCGCGCCCGTCGCGACGTTCTCCACGCCGTCGGCGAAGACGAGGATCGCACCGTCGACGATCTCCGCCTCCGAGAGCGCCCCTGCCCCGACCTCGCCCAGAACGGTCAGGAGCGATCCCGCCGGCGCCCCCCGCCGGCGGTCGCGGATCAGCTCCCTGAACGCCGTCAGCCCCCGGTTCACCTCCTCCACCACCTCGGCGTCCGTCAGCGGCGCGAAGAGTCGGAAGAAGTGACCGGTCAGGTCGGCGAGCGTCGGGCCGTCGCTCTCGGGCAGGCCGATGAGACGGCACATGAGCGCGCGTGTGTACGGCGCGGCCACCTCGGAGACGAGCTCGCAGCGGCCGGCAGCCGCCTCGACGAATCGGGCGGCCACCTCCTCGATCTCCGCATCGAAGCCCCGGAGCCGCTCCCGGAGCGCTGCCGCGAGCAGGCGCCGGGACTCCGTATGCTCCGGTGGATCCAGGAAGGGCAGGATGTTCGCCGCCAGATCGGCGGCCACCCGGCGGTCCCGGAAGCGGGAGTGGAGCGTGGAGAATCGGGACGGCCGGTTGCCGAAGGCCGTGTCGGTCAGCAGCGCCCGGATGTCGACGTACCGGGTGAGGAGATATCCGCCACCACGCACCGGAGCCAGCGGTGCCTCCCGGCGTAGCCGGGCGTACACGGGATACGGATCGTCGAAGACCTCCTGAGCGTCGAGCGCGACCTCCCGGGGCGGCCCCGACGCGAACGGGGCGCTGCGGCCGAGGGCGCGGAGCCAGTCAGCCGCGCCCATCCAGCCATCTCGAGATCTCCTCGCGGTCGGTCCGAAGATGCTCCCGCACGGCCCCCCGATCCCGCGAGTCCAGGGAAGCTCCCGCCGCGAGCTTTGCCAGGACGCGCACGTCGTAGTAGCGGAGCGCCGCCGACAGCACGTACACCTCGTCCACCAGGTCGGCGGTCGTCGAAGGCGAGAAGACGTCGCACACGTTGTCGGAGCCGAGACGCACCGGAACGCCCGCGGCAGCCAGCTCGAGGACGCGAGCGATGCTGTTGCCCGTCGGCGTCGGCAAGGGCCGGAGCTGACGCATCCCGAGCGCCGCGGTAGGGCAGCAGATGACGCCGATGCCGGTCTCGAGCAGGCCGTCGACGAGGCGCCCGAAGCGATCCTCGGGATAGGTGGAGGGGGAGATCACGTGCACGGCCCACACGCGTGGCTCCCCGTCCCGCGGCCGCGGGCCGTGCCCCCTGCGGACCAGCTCGACGAGCGTCTCGGTGGCGTGCTCGCCGGGCTCGTTTCGCTGATCCAGGTGCAGGTGCAGGAATCGGTCGAGACGCTCCGCGAGATCCAGCAGGCGGGTGCAGCTCACCTCGAACCCGACATGGTCCGGGTTGCGCGCGTGGTCGTCGACCTCCGGCAGCCCGGCCAGGAAGTCGGCGCGCTCCGCGGCCTCCTCGAGCAGCTCCCAGCGCGCCGGGCAGCCGGCGGGAAAGCCGAGCGGGTTGTAGGCACCCGTCCGCAGCACGAGTCGGTCGGCCCAGGCGCAGCCGAGGCGCTCGATCTCGTCCAGCGCCGACAGGCCGAGGCCGTCGTCCGTGACGTCGACGAGCGTGTCGGCGATCCGCGTCCCGGCCTCGACGAGCTGATCCAGGGCACACTCCACCCGCTCGCGGATTCGTTCGGGGGCGTACGCGTCGCTCCCGTGAACCCGGGAGATCAGATCGTGCTTGTCCGGCAGCGAGAGGTGGGAGGGGGGCGCACCGACGGGCACATCGAGCGTGAAGGCCCGGTCCAGGTGCAGATGCGCGTTGTGCAGGCCACCCAGCCGCGCCACCTCCGCGCGCAGCCGATCGAACCACGGAGACCGACGGGTCGTTCGCGCGGAGGGCGCCGGGGTCATGGGGGCCTTCTTCGGGGGGGTGGCACGAATTCGGCCAATTGACCCCGCCCGGGAACGAGGGCGCAACCCGGACGGGTCGCCATCGGCTCACGCCCGCGGGTAGCCGTACCGGTCGAGCACGTCGCCGTAGCGCGCCGCGACCTCGGCCACCACCGCGTCCGGCAGAACGTCGCGCCACTGCCCGGCGCGGGCGTCGCGGATGTGCCCGGAGTCGGCGGCCCTGCGCCCTGCCGCGTGCCGCCGGGCGTACAGCCGGCCACGCGCGCGGGCGAGCCTGGGCAGCTCGAAGAAGTCGAAGATCTCCTCGAAGACGGCGACCTCGTTGCCGAGGATGTCCTCGTACCGGAAGAGCCTGACGCGCGAATCGCCGTCGGGCCACTCGCGCATGGAGTCGAAGTGCTTCGTACGGAACTCGAGCTCGGCCGCCATCCCGACCTCGAGCGGAGCCTCGGCCAGGAACGACTGCATCGACGCGCCCGGCGGCAGCATCGACGGGATGACCCCGCCGACCTGCCTCCATACGTCGGGTGTGGGGTCGACGCGCGTGCTCCACGGCTCGACGCCCTTCAGGTGGTAGTGGTAACCCGACACGAGGAGGTCGCGGGGGTCCCGGATGAAGCGCACCACCCGGACGTCCTCGAACCGATCGAGCTGCACCGCGTGGCCGCTCACCGAAGCGACCCGATACCGGGTGCACTCGGCGTAGAAGCGGTCGGCCCAGTGGTAGAAGTGCCGGAAGCCCCGACGCGGAGGGAGCATCCAGTGACACGCCCGCTTGTAGACGCGGCGCGAGTACATCGTGAGGCACTTGTGATAGCCGCAATGTACACGCACCGGGCCGTGAACAGGCGGATGCGACGTCTCGTTCACCGTGGTCATTGCCGGGGCCTCGCAGGCCACTCCTTCGCCCTCGCTTCGGCTGCGCGCCGAAGCTGGCCCCGATTCGCGGACTTCGCGAGCTCATTCGGCGGTGCGGCCGGACGGAGCGCGGCCGCCGAGGAGCGATTGACACCTCCCGGCCCCACCCCGCACCGTGCCCGCTCGATCGGAAACCCAGCGCCCGGACCCGACGGGCTCAGTGAGGCACGATGAGGATCCGCAGGTATGTGTTCGCGTTCGGCCTTCTCGCGGTGGCGGCGGCCTGCAGCGACCCGCTCCTCCTGGACCGGAATCCGGGCAGCGACACGATGACCGCGCTCATCGACGGCGTCGCGTTCGCGGCCGTCACCGTGGAGCCGGGCAGCGGCGGACCCGCCACGGTCAACTTCGTGGGAACGACCTCCACCGCCACGTCGCCGGTGACGCAGATCTCGATCCTGGTCACGGGGGTCTCCGGCTCCGGCACCTTCGCGCTCGACGCCACGACGTACCCGGCGACGCTCGCCCTCGTGACCGTCACCGACGCCGGAACGCCCAGCCAGTGGAGCACCACCAACGCCTCCGGCCCGGGCTCGATCACGATCACGCAGCTCACCACCACCCGGGTGCGTGGGACCTTCCAGTTCGTGGCCGAAGCCGATCCGGGGACCGCGGCGAGCGGGCAGGTGAGCGTCACGAACGGGGCCTTCGACGTCCGTCGATGACCACGCGCCGTGGGCTCCCGCGCGTCGCCCTCCTGGCCGCGGTCGTCCTGAGCGTCGGACTCGACACGCTCGGGGCCGCGGCCCAGAGCACCTACGTCCTCGTGGCGGGTCGCCGACTGCCGTTCCTCTACGCCATCTCGCTGGACGCCGCGCTCGATCCGGCCAACGACGGCACGCCGAACGCCATCGTCTCGCGCAGCAAGGTGGCGCTGGACGGGCTGGACGGACGCCTCCTGGGCGACCCGGCGAACCTCGTCGTGAGCGAGGACGGCTCGACGGTGTACGTCCTCAACCATCACGGCGCCATCGACAACGCGGAGTTCACGCAGCACGGCGGCCGCGGAGCGATCGCGGTGCTCGACGTCGACGCCGCCCTCGATCCGGCCAACGACCGGACCGGGAACGCGCTCGTGCGTCTCATGGACTCGGGCGGCTTCGGAGCGCTCGGGGTCGTGCTGCTCCCCGAGCTGCTCGTTGTCGGGGGCGCGGAGGGGTGGCTCACCGAAGACGGCGGCAACCGGATCGGGTTCGTCGACCGGCGAACCGGCAGCCTGCGCCACAGCGTGGAGCTCGCGCTCGGGCGCCCTGCCGCCGACTGCGGGAACTTCCCCGTTCCCTACACCGCTCCGCACGGCCCCCCGCGCGGCCTCGCCGTGCTCTCCCCCGATCCGGGCTGGGGGTGCTTCCCCGACCCGAACGGTCTGGCGCTCGGACGCACCCCGGACGGCGGGCGCTACCTGTTCACGGCCAACGGCGGGACCGGAGACGTATCGGTCATCGACCTGTCTCGTGCGCTGCGCGGAGAGCGAACCGCCGAGGTGGCCCGCATCCCGCTCCAGGTGGGTCCCTGGGGCATCACCGCCACACCCGACGGGCGTCACGTGATCGTCGCCAACGGCGGCAGCCAGCGGGAGCGCCGCTCCGGCAACGCCTTGTCGATCCTCGACGTCCGGCGTGCGGCGGCGGGCGGAGCGGGCGCGGAGGTGGCGAGGGTCCGGGTCGGCACCGACGACCCCGACGTCGAGACGCACCCGCTGATCCCGTCGGTGACACCGGACGGGCGCCGTGTGGTGGTCCCGAACATCCGCACGAACAACGTCTCGATCGTGGACCTCGACCGCGCGCTCGCCGGGGACCCGGCCGCGGAGGTCGCACGGATCCCCCTCTCCCGATCCGACGGACGCACGGCGCGGCCCAAGGGCTCGGCGATCACCGCGGACGGCCGGTACGCGCTCGTGAGCGGGGGGCCGAGGGAGGAGCCGCTGTCCCGGGAGCCCGGTCACCTCTACGTGATCGACCTCGGCACAGGGCGGGTGGTGGCGACCGTGACCGGCGTCGGCAACGACCCGTACGGCGTGGCGCTGGTGCAGCGCTAGCGGCGCCGGGGCGCGCTGGCCCCGGCGGCTCAAGTCCGCGGCCGACCCTGCCGACGCTCCCCAATGGAACCTCGGGCCCGAGAGGCCCGGCCCCGCGGCTGTCCGGAGGCTCCATGCACGTCTCGACCCTCGATCCCCACGCGCTGATCCGGGAGGCCCCCGCGCTCGGATCTCCACCCGCCGTGTACCGTCGTCTCGTCGACGTGCTGGAGGACCCGCGCTCCGGGACCCACGAGGTGGCCGCGGTCGTCGGACAGGACACGTCGCTGACCGCCCGCCTGCTCCGTCTGGCGAACAGCGCGTACTTCTCCTTCAACGGCCCGGTGGGCTCCGTCCACCAGGCCGTCGGGCTCATCGGAGCCGTCCACATCCGCGACCTGGCGCTCGCGACGTCGGTCACGAGCCACTTCCAGGACGTCCCGCCGGACCTCATCCACCTGGAGGAGTTCTGGCGGCACAGCCTGGCCGTCGGCATCGGCGCGCGGACGATCGCGGAGCTTCGTCGCGAGTCCAACCTCGAGCGCTTCTTCGTGGCTGGTATGCTGCACGACGTGGGGCGGCTCGTGCTCTACGTGTGCGCGCCCGAGCCGGCCCGCGAGATCCTCGAGCACGCCGAGAGGCACGAGGTGCTGCTCTACGAGGCGGAGATCGACCTGACCGGATTCGATCACGGCGACGTCGGCGGCATCCTGATGCAGACGTGGAACATGCCGGAGAGCCTGGTCGAGTGCGTCACGCTGCATCACCGCCCGGACGAGGCCCTCGCCTTCCCGGTCGAGGCGGCGACGATCCACCTGGCCGACCTGATCGCGAACTCGCTCCGGCTCGGCCGGAGCGGCGAACGACGCGTCCCCGCCCGCTGGCTCGGCGTCTGGGACGCCCTCGACCTCGACCCCGCGGAGCTGCCGGACCTCATGACGTCGGTGCGCGACCAGTACGCCCAGGTCGTCGGCGCCTTCGGCCTCGACGACGGCTAAGGGCAGTCACCGCGGCGGGACCCCGCACTTGCGGATACGGTCTACAATGTCTACCCATGAGTCTACATTGCAGACCAGGAGGAGCGGGTGTCGCGCAACGGGTATCTCGGCGAGTTCGAGCAGATGGTCCTCCTCGCCATCCTCCAGGGCGGTGAGGACGCGCATGCCCTGGAAGTCCGGCGCCAGCTCGAGGAGCGCGCCGGGCGTCGTGTGACCAAGGGCGCCTTCTACACGACCCTCGACCGGCTGGAGTCCAAACACTTCGTGACCTGGACGTCCCGCGTCCCGGCCGAAGGACGGCGCGGCATGCCCCAGCGCCATTTCCGGGTCACGCCGGAGGGCGTCGACGAGCTCCGGAAATGCCGGGCGGCACTCGTGAGCCTGTGGAGCGGCCTCGAGGAGATGCTGGACTCGGCATGACGAGGCCGCCGCGGATCGATCCGCCCGAGAGGGCCTGCGCGCTCCTGCGGTACTGGCTGCCGCCCGGAACCGTCGGGCTCAGCATCCTCGGCGACCTCTACGAGGAGTTCGACGAGCGGGTGGAGGCCGGGGCGGCGCGGTCGGGCCTCTGGTTCTGGTACCACGCGGTGACGCTCAGCGGCCGCTACGCCTTCGAGCGGGCCGGACAGCGACTCGGGGAACACGATTCGACGGGAGGATGGATGATGGAGACGCTCTCCACGCTGGCGGCCGACCTGCGCTTCGGCCTTCGCATGCTCGTCCGGACGCCGCTGCTCTCCGTCGTGGCCGTCGTGACGCTCGCGCTGGGGGTGGCGCTCACCACGCACACGTTCAGCTCGATCTACGGAGCGATCCTGCGCGGTGTCCCCGTGCCGGACCACGAGCGCCTCGTGTACCTGGGCGCGACCTTCCCGGAACGGGGCATCGACGAGATGGAGATGTCGCTGCACGACTTCGAGGACCTGCGCCGCGAACAGCGCTCCTTCGAGGACGTGGCGGCCTTCTACCAGGGCACGGTGAACGTGGCCGGAGACGCGGGCCCGCCGGAGCGCTATGCCGGCGCGTACGTGAGCGGGAACGTCCTCTCCCTGATCGGCATCCAGCCGCGGCTCGGCCGTCTCCTGCGGGCCGAGGAGGAAGGGCCCGACGCGCCCCGCGTCATCGTCATCGGCCACCACGTCTGGGAGAACCGGTACGCCGCCGATCCCGACATCGTCGGCCGCACCATCCGGGTGAACGGCGTGGCCACGGAGATCGTCGGGGTCATGCCGCCCGGCTTCCGCTTCCCGTTCCTCGAGGACGTGTGGCTCCCGCACCGCCTGGACGCCGACGGGACATCCCGAGGCTCCTCGGACCTCGACGTCTTCGCGCGCCTCGCCCCGGGCACCGGCATGTCGGCGGCCCAGTCCGAGCTTTCCGCCTTCGCCGAGCGCCAGGCCGACATCCATCCGGAGTCCAACGAAGGCATCGGGGCGGTGGTGAAGCCGTACGAGGAGCGCTTCATGCCCGCGGAGATCCAGGCGGTGATGTGGGTCATGTTCGCGGCGACGTTCGGCGTGCTGCTCATCGCGTGCACCAACGTCGCCAACCTGCTCCTCGCTCGCGCCTCCGTGCGCAGCCGGGAGATCGCGGTGCGGACCGCTCTGGGTGCCGGACGGTGGCGCGTCGTCCGCCAGCTCCTCGTCGAGTCGCTCGTGATCGCCCTCTTCGGCGGCGTGCTCGGCGTGCTCATCGCGTGGGGCGGCGTGATGGCGTACAACCTGGCCGTGGCCGACATCTACAAGCCGTACTGGATCCGCTTCGGCATGGACGGACCGGTGCTCCTCTTCAGCCTCCTGGTCACGACGCTGTCGGCCGTCCTGGCCGGGACGCTGCCGGCGCTGCGCGCCTCGGGCCTCGACGTCGGAGAGCAGCTCAAGGACGAATCGCGCGGCTCCTCCAGCCTCCGCCTCGGCCGGCTCACGCACGCGCTGGTGGTGACCGAGATCGCCATCTCGTGCATGCTGCTGATCGCCGCGGGCTTCATGGTCCGGAGCGTGGTCAACGTCAACACGATCGACTTCGGCTTCGAGACCGAAGGGATCCTGACCGGGCGGGTCGGGCTCTTCGACACCGACTACCCCGACGCGGCGGCCCGCGCCCGCTTCTTCGAGGATCTCGAGGAGCGCCTGGCCGCCGAGCCGGGCGTGGAGCGGGTGGCGCTCACCTCCGCCCTGCCCGGGCTCGGCGGGTCGCGCTTCTACTTCGGCGTGGAGGGCGTCGCCTATCCCACGGACAACGATTACCCGGTGGTGCTCACCTCCTTCGTGACCGAGGACTTCTTCGAGACGTTCGGGGTCGCGCCGAGGCAGGGACGCGCCTTCGACGCCCTCGAGGCGCGGGGGGAAGGCGATCCCGTGGTGATCGTCAACGAGAGCTTCGTCGCGACCTACCTCGACGGCACGTCGGCGCTGGGGGAGCGGATCCGGCTCGGGCTCTCCGACTCGACGCGCCCCTGGCACCGGATCATCGGGGTCGTCCCGGACATGCACGTCGGCGGCAACGTCGGCGGCATCGGCGACGACCTGGAGCGGCCGGAGCGCGCCTTCTTCCCGCTGCGGACCTTCGACTTCGCCTTCGCCTCCTTCGCGGTCCGGACTCAGGACGACCCGGACGTCCTCGCACCACGGATGCGGGCGGTCGTGGCGGAGCTGGATCCGAATCTGCCGGTGTACGACCTCCTGCCCCTGGACCGGGCGCTGGAACAGGCCACCTGGGCCTTCGGCCTCTTCGGCTCGCTCTTCACGATCTTCGGGGTGGCGGCGCTCTTCCTGGCGTCGGTGGGCCTGTACGGCGTGATGGCTTTCGGGGTGAGCCAGCGCCGCCGGGAGCTCGCGGTCCGCCTGGCCCTGGGTGCCCGCCCGTCCCGGCTCATCGCGGCCGTGGTCCGCCACGGCGCCGTGCAGCTCGGGCTCGGCATGCTCATCGGCGTGGCGCTCGGCGCGGGTGCCAGCCGTTCGCTGCGTGTCCTCCTGTACGGGGTCGACACGAGCGACCCGACCGTCTACGCCGGGATCGTCGTGACCCTCACCGCCACGGGACTCCTCGCGTGCCTGATCCCCGCGCGCAGCGCCACGCGCACGGATCCGGCGGACGCGATGCGGGAATAGGGAGGGCGGCGACGGGTGCGGCGTGCGGGGACCTTGGCCCCGCACCCCGCTCCGTTCCTATGTTTCGGGCTCCACCGGGAGGGCGAGGCATGGGCGAACAGGTACTCGAGGTCGGCAACCGATCCGTCTGGCAGGTCGTGGCCAGCTACGGCATCGGCGCCTGGATCACCCTCCAGGTTGCCGACACGCTCTCCTCGCTGATCGGCCTTCCGCTCTGGTTCGGCCAGGCCCTGCTGGGGCTGCTCGTCTCCGGCTTCGTCCTGCTCCTGGTCCTCAGCCTCGTCCGGGACCGGGCACGCGCGGCGATGGGACGGGCCGGCCTCTTCACGCTGCGCAACGCGCTCCGGGTGGGGGGCGGAGCCGTCGGGCTGCTGGCCGTGGGAACCGCGGTCTATCTGGGGATGCGCTCGGTCGGTGTCGGACCGGTCGGCACCCTCCAGGCGCGCGGGCTCTTCGAGGCGCAGGAGCGGCTCGTCCTGGCCGACTTCGAGAGCGACTTCGACGGTGGCCGTCTCGGGGAGACCGTGACGACGCTCCTCCGCATCGACCTGGCACAGTCCCCGGCCTTCACCGTGCTGGAGCCGGCACAGCTGGGCCCGGTGCTCCAGCGCATGCAGCGCGACCCGTCCGAGCCGGTCACGTACGAGGTGGCGCTCGAGGCGGCGCGCCGGGAGGGCCACAAGGCGATCGTGGCCGGGGAGCTGCTCCAGGCGGGCGAGTCGATCGTGGTCTCGGCACGCATCGTCGCCGCCGCCACGGGGGAGGTCCTGGTGGCGGTGCGCGAGACCGCGGCCGACGCCGGCGAGCTGCCCGATCGGGTCGACCGGCTCTCCGCGCAGCTCCGCGAGCGGGTGGGCGAGTCGCTCCGGACGATCCAGGGAGATCCCCCTCTGGAGGAGGTCACCACGGCGTCGCTGCGGGCCCTCGAGACGTATGCCCAGGCCGACCGCGCCAACAACCTCGGCGACGAGCTCCGGGCGGTGGCGCTGCTCGAGGAGGCGCTCGCCGAGGACTCCACCTTCGCGATGGCGCACCGCAAGCTCGGAATCCTCCTGCAGAACGCCGGGATCGAGCCGGAGCGCAGCGCCCGCGCCTTCACCCGGGCGTACGAGCTCCGGAACCGGCTCACCGATCGCGAGCGCTGGCTCGCCGAGGCGGCGTATCTGGCCTACGTGCAAGGCGACGAGGCGGCATCGACCGACCGCTACGAGTCGCTTCTCGAGGCGTACCCCACGGACCGGGTCGCGCTGAACAACCTCGCGCTGGCGTACCGGGCCATGGGTCGTCACGCCGAGGCCATCGAGCTGTACCGGCGCTCGATCGAGACCGGGGGCGCGCCCGCGACGACCTACTCGAACGCGGTACCCGCCCTGTACGCCGCCGGCGACACCGCCGGGGCCCGCGCCACGCTCGAGGCGTTCCGCGAGGCGTACCCGGGCAACCCCGGCGCGGAGGAGCTGCGGGCGTCGCTCCTCTCGGCCGTCTTCGACTACCGTGGCGCCGAGGCGGGGGCGCGCAGCGTCCTCGAGAGCGCCCGAGGTACCCCCGGCGAGGGCGGCGCCCACCTCGACCTCGCGCAGGTGCTCCTGGTGCAGGGGCGGCCCCGGGAGGCACTCGAGTCATTTGCACGGGGCCTCGAGATGATGGAAGCGCAGGGCGTCTCGGTGGGCATCACGCTCGGCGCCGCCACCGCGCTCGTCGGTGGGGCCCTCGAGCTCTATCACGCCCAGGATCCGACCGGCGCGGTCGAAACGCTCGACCGCCTCCGGGCCGAGCACCGGGTGGCCGACGACCCGACCGACGACCGGGAGGACCTGCAGTTCGCGGCCCTGTACGCGGAGGCGGGACGGCCGGACCTGGCCCGAGCTCTTCTGGACGCGTACGCCGCCGAGGGGGAAGCCGACAGCCCCCGCTGGGTGCACACGCTAGGCGTCACGGCCGTCGCGGAGGGGCGCTTCGAGGAGGGAATCGCGCTCCTGCACGAGGCGCGCGAGGCGGCGCAGGGCTGTCTCCTCTGCGGCCTCTTCGAGCTCGGCGTCGCCTTCGACGAGGCCTCCCGCCCGGATTCGGCCGTGCACTACTTCGAGGCGTACCTCTCCGCGCCCGAGCTGCGCCGGCTGCAGAACTCGGACAGCTTCTACTTCTGGGGCGTCGTGCCGCGGCTCGCCGAGCTCCACGTCGAGCTCGGGAACCCGGACCGCGCCCGGGCGCTGTACCGGCTGTTCCTCACCGCCACGGAAGCCGCCGAGCCTCGGTTCGCCGCGCGCCGGGCCGAGATCCGGGCGGAGCTGGAGCGACTGGGCGGGTGACGCCGGGCCGCTTCTCGGGCGGCCACCCGACTTTGCGCCCCCGGCCGCTTCCGGCTACCTGAGGGGCATGTACGGCACCGGCGCCCGCCTCTTCCACTGGTCGATCGCCGCCTTCGTGGCGGTCCAGATCCCCGCGGGCGTCGCCATGACCAGCGAGCCACTGCGGGCCTGGGCCGATCCGCTCTTCATCCTCCACAAGGGGCTCGGATCCGTCCTGCTGGTGCTGGTGGTGGGGCGGATCGCGTGGCGGGTCACGCATCCGCCGCCCCCGATGCCCGAAGGGATTCCGGAGCCCGAGCGCCGGATGGCGCGCGCCACGCACCTGACGCTCTACGCGCTGCTGCTCCTCATGGCCACGAGCGGCTACGTGCGCACCGTGGCCGACGGCTACCCCGTCGAGCTGCTCGACGCGCTGGGGGTCCCGCCGCTGCTACCGCGGATGCCGGGTCTGGCCGCCGCGAGCCTCGTGGTGCACCAGTTCGCCGTCTTCGCGCTGGTCGTTCTCGCGGCGGTCCACGTCGGCGCCGTGATCCAGCGCGACCGGATCGACGGCCTCCCGATTCTCGAGCGAATGTGGCCGCCGATCGCGCCGGGCGGGGAGGCCGATGGCAGAGACGGCTGACCTGCGGCGCATCGACTTCCCGCCCAAGGACGAGCCGCTGCGCCACGACGTCGGCCTGCTCGGCGACCTCGTCGGGTCGGTGCTGAAGGAGCAGGGGGGCATGGCGCTCTTCGAGCGTGTGGAACGGGCCCGGCACGCCGCCATCCGGCGGCGGGAAGGGGGCGACGCAGAGGAGCTCACGGCGGCGCTCGACGGCCTCGACGCCCGAGCCGCCGAGGAGACCGTGCGGGCCTTTTCGACGTACTTCCAGCTGGTGAACCTGGCCGAGCGCACGCACCGGATCCGGCGGGGGCGCGCCGGCATGCGGGACGGCGAGCCGCAGGAGGGGTCGCTCGCGGATACCGTGCACGCGCTCGTGTCCGCCGGAGTCGAATCCGAGCGCATCGCTTCGCTCTTCCTCGAGGCCCGCGTCGAGCCGGTCTTCACGGCCCACCCCACCGAATCGACGCGACGCGTGATCCTCGACAAGCAGGAGCGCATCTCCAGGGAGCTCGTCGACCGGCTCGATCCGACGCGGACTCCGCACGACGAGCGGGTGACGTGGGCGGTGATCCGCGAGAACGTGACCACCGCGTGGCAGACGGAGGAGCACCCGTCGGCCAAACCCACCGTGGCGGACGAGCGCGAGCACGTGCTCTACTACGTGAGTCACGTCCTCTACCGGATCCTCCCCGCCCTGCACGAGCACCTCGAGGCGGCGCTGGGAGAGGCCGGAATCCAGGTGGAGGAGGTGCCCCCGCTGATCCGTCCGGGCTCCTGGGTCGGCGGGGACATGGACGGCAACCCCAACGTCGACGCCGACACGCTGCGCGCCACGCTACGCCGCCACCGGGAGCTCGTGCTCCGGTGCTACCTCGACGAGGTGGCCCAGCTCGCGTCCCACCTGACGCAGTCGGACCGCCGCGTCTCCCGCAGCGCGGAGCTACTCCGCCGCACAGAGGCGTACGCCGCCCGCTTCCCCGAGGTCGCCGCGGGGATACCCAGCCGCCTCGCGGACATGGGGTATCGGACCTTCCTCCGGTTCGTGGAGGCGCGGCTGCGCGCCACGCTCGACGACGCCGAGGGAGGCTATGCCGCTCCGGACGAGCTGGCCGCCGACATCGCGTGCCTCGCCGACAGCCTGGCCGAGCACGGGGGACGCCACGCGGGCCTCTTCGGTGTCCGACGCCTTCTCCGACGGATCCGCGGCTTCGGTCTGCATCTGGCGGTGCTCGACGTGCGCCAGGACGCCCGCGAGCTGCGGGACGTCGTGGCCGAGATCCTGGACGATCCTGCGTGGCCGGAGCGGTCGCCGGAGGTGCGGGCCGAGCGGCTCCGCACGCTCATCGGCGCCGAAGGCCTCATCGACGGGTCCCGCGCGGCCGGGGCGGGTTCCGACGCGCCGAGCGAGCGCGTCCGGCGCACGCTCGACGTCTTCGCCGCCGTGGCCGAGGCCCGCGAGCGGTACGGGCCCGACGCCGTCGGCACGTACATCATCTCGATGGCCCAGGACGTCGACGACGTCCTCACGGTGCTCTGGCTCGCCGCGGTCGCCCGCGCCGCCGACCCGGGCGCCGGGAGGGACGACGGCAGCACCGAAATCCCCCTGGACGTCACGCCGCTCTTCGAGACCGTCCCGGACCTGGAGCGCGCCGCCGCGGTGCTCGACGCGCTCTTCACCGACCCCGTCGTCGCGCCGCACCTCGAGCGGCGTGGCATGCGCCAGGTGGTCATGGTCGGTTACTCGGACTCCAACAAGGACGGAGGAATCGCGGCAGCGCGCTGGGCGCTCCAGCAGGCTCTGGAGGAGATGGCGCGGGCGGCGACGCGCCACGGCGTCACGCTCACCGTCTTCCACGGCCGCGGTGGAACCGTCTCCCGCGGTGGCGGGTCCGTGCACCGGGCGGTTTCGGCGATGCCCGCGGCGTCGATCGGAGGTCGCCTCCGGCTGACCGAGCAAGGCGAGGTCATCGACGCCAAGTACGGCCTGGCCCCGATCGCGCTGCGCAACCTGGAGCGCATGCTCGGTGCGATCGTGCTCCGGGCCGCGACCGACGACGGGGCCCCCGTGCCCCCGACGTGGCGGGCGATCGCCGACACGCTGGCGACCGCCGCGCGGAGCCACTACCGCGCGCTCGTCTACGACGACGAGCGCTTCACGGACTTCTTCCGGAGCGCGACCCCGATCGACGTGATCGAGCGGATGGCGATCGGATCACGACCGCCCTCCCGGCGCGCGGGCGCCGGCGTCCGAGACCTGCGCGCGATCCCGTGGGTGTTCTCGTGGACGCAGAGCCGGGCCATGCTGACCGGGTGGTACGGCCTCGGGACCGGGCTCGCGGCGGCCGCCGACGCACACGGGGTCGGGGCGCTCCGGGAGGCCGCGGCGACGTGGCCGTTCCTCGACGCCATGCTCGCGGACGTCGAGATGGTCCTGGCCAAGGCCGACCTCGACATCAGATCGGA
>CALJLC010000436.1 GCA_937982605.1 uncultured Gemmatimonadales bacterium
CGACCGAGGTTTGCCTCCGTATGACTTCAGCCTGGAGCAGCCATGTCCCGTCTCTCTGATTCGCCCACGCGCCCGCGAGACGTCCACACCGACCTCGGTGCGGTCACCGACCTCGTCGGACGTCGCGCCCCGTTCACGATCCGGCTCTCGCGACTGGCCATCCGATGCTTCGGCGCCTACTCGCGCATGCGCCGGCGGCCCGCGCCGCCGCCGCATGCGCCGGTCGAGACGGCCTATGGCATCCATCCGAAGGAGCGAATCGCGTACCTCGCACCCAGGGAAGGGGCCGTTCCCCGCTCTCCCGTCCTCTACTTCCACGGGGGCGGCTGGATCATCGGCTCGAAGGAGACCTACACACCGTTCCTCGGCTTCCTCGCGGAGGCGGGCCATCCCGTCTTCAACATCGGGTATCCGCTCGCTCCCGAGAATCCGCATCCCGGAATCCTGCGCTCGCTCTTCCGCGCACTCGATTGGATCGCAGCGAATCACTCCGAGGTGGCGGGCTATCACGCCATGGGCGACTCGGCCGGAGGGAACCTCAGCGCGATGCTCGGTCTGCTCGCGCACGACCCGGAGCGCGTGACCGACGTGGATCCGACGCGCACACAGGGGCTTCCGCTCGCCTGTCGCAGCATCGTGTCGATCTACGGCGTGCTCGATCGTCTCTCGTGGATCGAGGATGGCTTCCCCGGCGCCAGGACCATGCTCGAGCTCTACGCAGGGAGAGGCGCCTTCGAGCCCGAGGTCGGGCCCGAGCTCGCGATCACGCCGATGGATCTCGACCTCGCGGCGGCGCCCCCGACCCTGCTGACCGTCGGAACGGAGGATCCGCTCCTCCGCTCGTCGCGCCTCTTCGCCGAACGCCTCGCTGCGGGCCCCGGCAAGGTGCTCCTGCGCGAGTACCCCGGAGAGCCCCATGGCTTCTTCAACTTCGGAACGTCGGAATCGGCAGCGCGCATGAACACGGACATCCTCGAGTTCCTCGCGGCCCACGAGCCGGGAGCCGCCTGATGCAGTCGGGTCGAGCCCTTTGCGGCGCGATGCGCGACGTCGCACGCGGTGCACGGCTCGAGCTTCGGAGGAGGTCATGACGAGCACGGCGAACCGCGCGCCGAAGGGCGCGGCGACGGAGCACTACGACGCCGTCGTCATCGGAGCGGGCGTGAGCGGCCTCTACGCCCTGCACCATCTGCGGGGGATGGGGCTTTCGGTGCGCGCATACGACGGTGCTCCCAGGGTCGGGGGCACCTGGTGGTACAACCGCTATCCGGGGGCGCGCGTCGATGGTCCGAGCGCGCCCTTGTACGGATACACCTTCTCCCCGGAGCTCGTGAAGGAGTGGGACTGGACGGAGACCCAGTGCTCCCAGCCGGAGGTGCTGGCCTACGTCGAGCACGTCGCAGATCGCTTCGACCTGCGCCGCGACATCGAGCTCGAGACCTGGGTGGAGGGCGCGCGCTACGACGAGGCGACGCAGCGCTGGACCGTCGATACCAGCCGGGGGCACCGCGTCTCGGCCCAGTTCCTGATCTGTGCCGTCGGCGCGCTGTCCACGCCGAGCAAGCCGGACATCCCCGGGATCGACGACTTCCGAGGCGAGTGCATCCACACCGGCAACTGGCCGCTGGAGCCCGTCTCGTTCACCGGCAAGCTCGTCGGCGTGATCGGAACGGGCTCGTCGGGCATCCAGGCGATTCCGGAGATCGCCAAGGAAGCCGAGCACGTCACGGTCTTCCAGCGGACGCCGCAGTACACCGTTCCCGCGCGCAACCGTCCTCTCGAGCCCGAGGCGCTCGCGGCCGTCCGCGAGAACTGGGACGAGATCCGCGCCGGAATGGTCGCGCCCCCTCCGCCCGGCGTGGACTTCGGCGTGGTCACGGGCAACGGCCGCTCGGCGTTCGACGAGACGCCCGCGCAGCGTCACGCGCTCTACGAAGAGCTGTGGGAGAAGGGAACCCTGAGCTTCGTCGCCGGGAACTACCCGGAGCTCCTGCTGAACGAGGAGATCAACCGCGAGGTCTCCGCGTTCCTCCGCGGCAAGATCCGCGAGATCGTCCACGACCCCGAGACGGCCGCCCGGCTGATGCCCGATCACTTCTACGGCACGAAGCGTCCGATCCTCGACGACGGCTACTACGCAACCTACAACCGCGACAACGTCACGCTGGTGGACCTGCGGCAGGACCCGATCGAGAGGATGACGGCGACGGGAGTGCGCACCGCGACGGGCGACCACCCGCTCGACATCCTCGTGCTCGCGACCGGCTTCGACGCGATCAGCGGCTCGATGCTGAGGCTCGACCCCAAGGGCCGTGGTGGCGTCAGCTTGAAGGAGAGGTGGCAAAGCCGCTTCCACAACTACCTCGGCATGATGATCAGCGGCTTCCCGAACCTCTTCATGATCCACGGCCCGGGCACGCCCGGGGTGCTCTACCACATGCCGCTCGGCGCCGAGCTCGAGACGGAGTGGATCGCCAACTGCGTGCGCCACCTCCGGGAACAGGGCCTGGGCTCCGTCGAGCCGACGCACGCCGCGGAGGAGGAGTGGGACCGCGAGGTCACCGCGCTCGCCGACAAGACGCTCTACCCCCGCACGGACTCCTGGTACTCGGGCGCCAACATCCCGGGCAAGCCCCGCCACTTCAGTGTCCACCTGGGCGGCCCGGGCTACTTCCATCGCATCGCCGACGTCGCCGAGCACGGCTACGAGGGGTTCGTGTTCGAGGCGGAGGCCGCGGGCGGGAGCCAGGCGTCACAGAAGAGCACGAGGTGAAAGGTGGTCGTTCACGCCGTGACGGCGAGCGGCTTCGACCGCGTCCTCGAGGTCTTCGAGCAGAACTTCGAAGAGCGAGACGACCTCGGCGCATCGTTCTGCCTGCTTCGCGACGGAGAGGTCGTCCTCGACATCTGGGGCGGCCACCTCGACGAAGCGCGAACGCAGCCCTGGCGAGAAGACTCGATCGTCAACGTCTACTCGATCACCAAGGCGATGTCGGTCCTGTGCGCTCTCGTGCTCGTAGATCGCGGGGAGCTCGATCTGGATGCGAGCGTCGCCCACTACTGGCCCGAGTTCGCTGCGGAGGGCAAGAGCGGGGTCCTCGTTCGACACGTTCTGTCGCACAGTGCCGGTCTTCCCGGACTCGACGTCCCGACCGTCCCCGCAGATCTCTACGACTGGGAGAAGATGGTTTCGCTGCTGGCCGCGCAGGCGCCATGGTGGGAGCCGGGGACGGCGAGTGGCTATGCCGGCGTGACGTACGGCTACCTGATCGGCGAGGTCGTCCGCCGGATCACCGGGCGCACCATCGGCACCTTCTTCCGCGAGGAGATCGCCGAGCCCTTCGGCGCGGACTTCCACATCGGGTGCGGGCCCGAGCACGACGCGAGGGTCGGCCTCCTCGTTCCTCCCGAGGCGAGGCCGCCCGTCGACGCGATGTTCGAGCCGGGGTCGATCGCTGCGCGCGCCTTCAACCCCCGCCTCGTTCCGGAGGAGTCCCGAACGATCGCGTGGCGGCGGGCGGAGATCCCCGGCGCGGGCGGCACGGGCAACGCCCGATCCGTCGCGAGGCTGCTGTCGCTGTTCGCTTGCGGCGGCGAGCTCGACGGCAAACGGCTGATGTCCGAAGAGACGGCATCGCTGATCCTGGAGGAGCAGACGTACGGGACGGATCTCGTGCTCGGCATGCCGATTCGCTGGGGCCTGAGCTTCATGCTCGGCACGGATCGGGTTCCGCTTCCCGGCGCTCGCTGCGCATCGGGCGGCGGGTTCGGCGGATCGACCCTGCACCTCGATCTCGATCGCAGGATCTCGCTCTGTTATGTGATGAACCGGATGCAGGTCCACCTGACGGGCGACCCGCGTGGACTCCTGCTCCGGGATGCGGTCTA
>CALJLC010000437.1 GCA_937982605.1 uncultured Gemmatimonadales bacterium
CGAGGAGCTCGGGCCCGTGCCCCCCGCGGCGACCCCGCCCCCCGCCGGGACGCCGGGCCGGAGGTGGCCGCGACTCCGACGCTCAGGAGCCGGCGGATCTCGGCCGCCCGCTCGTCCGCCCGCTCCGCCGAGACGATCCACGCCGCGTCACCCGACGGTGGGCGGGCGTCGTTCCAGGCGGTCTCGCGGTCCTCGAACGCCGCGAGCAGCGCGGCGCCCACGGCCAGCGGCCGGTCGGCCTCGTCCATCGCGGACAGATCGAGTCGCTCGAGAATCTGGAGCGCCTCGATCGTCGTGGCGCCGGACGCAGGGATGTACGTGCCGATCAGGTCGAGCTCGCCGAAGGCGCCGCGCACGACGAGCGCCGGCTCGGCCGCGAAGGCGGCCAGGTCGGTCGCGGTCACCCACCCGCCGTTCGCGGCCATGTCGGCCGCGATCGCTTGGGCGATCCATCCTTCGTAGAAGACCGACGGTCCTTCGGTGGCGATCGCCCGGAGCACCCGGGCGAGGTCGGGCTGGCGGAGCGTGTCGCCCGCGGAGAGCGGAGTCCCGTCCGGAGCCAGGAAGATCGCGGCGGCGGCCGGGTGCCGCCCCAGGGAGCCGCGCGCCTCGCGCAGCCGCTCGGCTTCTCCTTCGCTGAGCGGGAAGCCGTGCTCGGCCAGCGCGATCGCGGGCGCGACCACGTCGGCCATGGGCAGCGAGCCGGCGTCGGCGAGGAGGCGGGAGAGCCCGGCGACCGTGCCGGGGATCGCGATGACCCCGTAGCCGTCCTCGACGTCCCCGCCCGCCTCCGGATCGTAGCCGGCCGGGGCCTCCGTCGTGGCGTCGATACCGAAGGCGCGGCCGTCCGGCGTCCGCACCAGGGCCTGCGTCCGGCCACCCATGCCGCTCTGCGTCGGCTCCGTCACCGCCAGCGCGAACGCCGTCGCGACCGCCGCGTCGACGGCGTTGCCTCCCCGGCCGAGGATCAGCGCGCCCACCCGGGTGGCGTACTCCGAACCCGAGACGACCATCCCCTCCGACGACGCCGCGGTGCGCCCCGGGGCCGGGCCGGCGCCGATGCGTGCGTGCAGCGCCGCGGTGTCGAGGGCGGCCGGGCCGTCGGCCGGCGCGCAGCCGGCTGTAGTCAGGAGAAGGGCGAGCAGTCGGAGGCGGGCGCCCCCGCCCATGCTCACCGACTCACCCGTGCGATCTCGAGGATCCGCTGGCGCACCTCGCGCGCCCGCCCCGCCTCCTCGAGCCGCTCCCACATCCGGGCGATCGTCGCCTCGTCGACGAGTCCCGCGACGGTGTTGGCCCATCCCTGATCCGACCGGAAGCGCGCGACCGCGTCGATCGCCTCGGCGTCGTACACGTCGACCCCGTCGCCGTCGAGCGCCGGCGCGGGTGCGTCAGGCCGGAAGTACCCGAGGGCGTGGAGGATGAGCTTGAGCTGCACGACGTCGGCGCCGGAGAACTGCCGGAGCTCCCGGAAGCCGAGCGTCTCCGAGACGGTGTCGTAGATGCGGCGCACTTCGGCGACGGGCGCAGGGTGCTCGCAGACGTTGATGTCGACGGTGACCCCGTCGGGACGCCGGGACATGCCGGGACGCGGATCCGCGACGAGAACCGCGGCGGACTGGGTGTCGCCGTGACGCCCGTCGCCGCCGAGACGCTGCCCGGCCATGATCGCTTCGATCATCCGGTCGGCGAGGTGCCGCGCGGAGCCTTCGCTGGCCTCGAACGCTTCGGCCACGGCGTCCACGACCGCGGTGCTGATGATCGAGTTGCCCTGCACCGCGTAGGTGCCGCCGGCGCGCTCCGCCACCCAGTCCCCTCGTGCCTCGCCGCCGTACTGGCCCGAACCGGTCCACTGGGCGGAGCGCCCCTGCATGTCGATCACCCCGACCTGACGACGCTCCCGCCCTTCGTCCGCCGCCACGACTTCGTCGAGCGCGGCCTGCGGGGTCATCCCGCGCTCCAGCCGGTCGAGGAGGTCGACGCCGTACTCGAGGCGCGTCCCTCCCTGCGTGGCGACCGCGCCCACACCGGGACGGACCCACGGGACCGCGTTGCCGACGCACGGCCGGCGCGTCGTGACCGCGACGCCGGACTCGCCCGTGCGCGGATCGATGGCGACGATCGAGAAGGTGTGGAAGACGAGGTCGGCGCCCCAGGCGGCGGGCTCCTGCGCGGAGGCCGGCCCGGGAAGGAGCGTCAGGGAGGCGAGCGAGACGAGGGCCGGCCCGAGGGTCCGCCCGGATGTGCGCGGTGGCGCGGGAATCGTCGGCGGAGCCACGGAACGGACCTCCGGAGAATCAGGGTGGCCGCGGGCGCCCGATCCGGACCGTCGACCGCTGAATCACCCGGTCGCTGCCGGTCGAGGCGTCCGCGACGACGGTTGCGTTGCGGACGAAGAACTCGCTGCCGAGTAGCTCGGCGGGACGAAGGTGATGCTCGATCACGTCGAGGGAAACCGTCTGCCCGTCTCCGGCGAAGTGCAGGTCGAAGACGGGCGGCTCAGCGCGGGCCGACCCCCACCTGCGCACCGCCGTCACCGGCCCCTCGACGCCCACGCCGGCCAGCGTGGCGCCGTCGACGGCGCGGATCCGACCGGCCGAGCCTCCGGAGAGGCGGAGACCCACGACCTCGGCGCCGAGGCCGGAGCGGACCCGGAGCCGCGCGGTCCACCCGCCCGGCACCTCGGCGGCGTCGAGGAGCTCGACGGTGGGCGGGGAGAGATCGGCGGCGGCCCCGGCGCCGGCGACGATCCACTCCGTGGCGCGAGGCAGGAGCAGACCGTCGGGGCCCCGCGGCCCTGTCGGGCCGGGCACCGCCCAGGACCGGGCCCACGACTCGCCCGGGCCTTCGACCGTCAGCCAGGTGCCGGCGATGCGCCGCGTCGGCGCGACGCCCGGGCGGTCCGTGACGGCGTCCGGGGGTGCATCCTCCGTCGAGGAGGTCGAGTCGACGACGGAGCCGTCGACACGGGCGGGGGTCTCCACGACGACCGTGTCGTCGATCAGCAGCGCGAGCGACGTCGGCTCGGGGTGTCGCTCGGGACCCTGGACGCCGGGTAGCGTGGCGCCGACGAGCCCCGCCGCGACGGCGAAGGCGAGCGCGGGCGTCCACCACGCGCGGCCGGCGAGGAGCCAGTCGCCGAGCGGGAGGATCAAGAGCACGCCGAGGGCGTACGCGATCGCCGGAACGGCGGACGTCGGCGGAAGGGACGCGGCGATCCACTCGACCGCCGGCACGGTGAGGAGGAGCACCCCGATCGAGAACACGAGCGTCGTCAGCCACGAGAGCCAACCGCCGCGATCTTCCGGTGCGGCGACGGCCACGACGGCGCCGCCGACGAGCGCGAGCGCCAGGGCCGGCTGGAGCGTGGCCGCCGCGCCCGGCATCGCGAAGGCGCTCCACAGCAGCGCGACGAGGGGCACGGAGAGCGCGCCCACGTGGAGCTCGCCGCGTCCGAAGCGGAGCCGCGCGGCGCCGTAGAGCACCGTCGCACCGCCCACGACCGCGGCGAATACCGCCAGGGAGAGCACATCGTCCCGATAGATGACACCGGGCACGTGGCCGTGCTCGGGATGGGCGCCCGACACCGTCTCGGTGAGGGGCGGATCAACGAGAACAGCCGAGCCGGTCACCGCCGCGCCGAGCACGACGCCCGAGAGCAGCCGGAGCGGGTGCGTGCCCCGGAGGCGCAGCACGAACGCGAGCCCCAGCCACCCGGCACACAGCGCCAGCGTCGTCCACGGCACCCACCGCCTGGGCCATGTGACGAGGTCGAAGCCCCGGATCGTCGTGAAGGCCTCGCCGGCCGTCGGGCCCGGCTCCCCGGCGAAGTCGTGCGCGCCCGACGCGCGGAGGAGCTCCAGGAGCTGACCACCCTGATGAGCCATCGTCCGCTCGTCGACGCGCGCCGCCGTGTCGAGCGGCCCGGCCCTCCAGGCTCGATCCCCGAGCCCGACCAGCATCCAGCCCGGCACGCCCCGCTCGACGAGCGGATGCAGCGGCCCGGCGACGTCGCTTCGCGCCGCGGCCTCCGCGGCCAGCGAGCTCGAGACGGGCCGGGAGAGCACGTCGCCGAGTGGCCGGGCGGAGGGCTCGGGCGAGATCGGCAGGCTCCAGGACGGTCCGGACAGCCCTCGCATGCCCGGTGCCACGAAGAAGGCGATCTCCTCCGCGGCCGGATGCGAGGCGAGAAAGCGACCGAGCCCGAGACTTCCGATGGCGTCCGGTCCACCCACCGCCCCGGCGTCGGCGAGCACGACCACGACGTCGTTGCGGAGCGGCGGGCCCGCGGCCAGCACGCGGACCGCCTCCAGCACGACCGCCACGGCCATGCCCGCGTCTCCCGCGCCGGGTGACAGCGGTCCGCTGTCGTAGCGAGCCGCGACGAGGACCGATCCGGTCGACGCCGAGCCCCTGAGCCGCGCCACGACGTTGCCGGGCGTCGCCACGTCGACCACACCGGCGTGAACGGCCGCCGTGGCCGTGGCAGCCCCCGAGTCGACGTCGAGCCCCGACCGGCGGAGGCGATCGGCCAGGTAGTCCCGGACCCGCGCGTGCTCGGGCGAGCCCACCGGGCGGGGGGCGCGCGCCACGTCGACGAGCTGGGCCATCGCGCGCCCGGACGAGAAGACCGTGTCCGGTCCGTTGGCGGGCGTCGGGGCGGGAAGCAGCCGGGCCGTGCTCGCGGCCCACCACGCGGCGAGGAGGACGCCCCACGTCGCGAGCCACGTGCGCAGCGCCCGCCCGAGCCCCGACGACGGGGCGGAGGGCCGCGCACCGGCTCTCTCGCCGTCCGGCGAGCCGTCCGGGCTCGTACCCGCCGGGTCGGTGCCGGAGGCGCGGGAGCCGCTCCGGGTCCGGTACCCGAGCGCGGCCAGATCTTCCTCGCTCAGCCCCAGCTTGCGCGGATCCATCATCGAGGCGTCACCGGGCGTCTCCCGCGCTGTGTAACGGTTCAGGACGGCCGTGGGGGGGCGAGTCGTGCGGTACGTGGCAGGATCGGTGCCCCGGGGCGCCGGCGGCGCACCAAGGTACGAGTAACGTGCGGATCGGCCGCGGGCGAACCGCCGGGCAGCCGCGATCGACCGTACTTGTTTTCCGGGACCGGGATCGGGTGGTCGTATCGGGACGTGCCACTACGGGGGGGATCGTGTTCCCACCGCCTGCCCCTCTTTTTGCCTCCCGTCCCCCCCCGGTCCTAGCTTCCGGAGTAGCGGATCACGCCGACAGGAGACCCGATGCGAGCCCGACCCGCACCGTTCGCGACCGCGGCGGCGATGACCCTCGCCGCCGTCGCCGCTCCCGCCGCCGCCCAGGACTACTACGCGGACGTCCGGCCCGTCCTGGTCGAGCGATGCATGGGGTGCCACACCGACGACGGCATCGGATGGTCGATGGAGGACGCCGAGGCGACGTACGAGGAGCGCCGGATGATCGCGCGCGCGGTGACCGCGGAGATGATGCCGCCGTGGCTCGCCGAGGCCGGCCATCAGGAGTACCTCGGCGACCTGTCGCTCGACGCGGACGTGATCGGGCTGGTCGCCGACTGGCGTGACGCGGGCTTCCCCCGGGGCGAGCCGCGGCCCGACCCGGCCCGCCGGGCCGCGACGTTCACCGCCTTCGAGGCGGACGTGTCCTCGGAGATCCTCCCGGGCGCGTCGTATCTGCCGGCCCAGGACATGGACGACGACTATCGCTGCTTCGTCGTCGACTGGAACATCTCGGAGCCGACGTACGTGACCGGCTTCCGCACGCTCCCGGGCAACGCCGCCGTGGCGCACCACACCGTCGTCCACGTGGTCGAGCCCGACATGGTCGAGCGATTCCGCGAGATCGACGACATGACGGAGGGGCCCGGCTACGAGTGCTTCGGCGGCGCGCTCCCCTCGGGCTTCGACTGGGACGCCTACGAGGCGCGGTACGAGGACGGCCGGCGCGAGCTCGCCAACTCGGAGTGGTGGCTCACGCACTGGGCGCCGGGGATGTACGGCTACCGCTTCCCCGAAGAGACGGGGATCCTCGTGCGTCCGGGCTCGGGCCTCGTCGTGCAGATGCACTACTACACGAAGGAGGCGCCGAACGAGGCCGACGCCGGCACGCGCGTCGAGTTCGAGACGGCTCGGTCCGTGACGAAGCCGGCGTTCATGCTCGTCCAGACGCGCAACGACTGGCTGGCGTCCGAGCGGAACGGGTCGATGGTCATTCCCGCCGGCGAGATGGCGACGTACTCGCTGACGGACGACCTGGACGACTACGTCGGCTACGCGGCGTACCTGGCCGACGTGGACCGCGAGCGGGTGCAGGGCTTCGAGATCCACTCGGCCAACCTGCACATGCACGCCTTCGGACACTCCGGCGACATTTCGCTCGAGCACCCGAGCGGACGGATCGAGACGCTGCTCTCGGTGCCGAAGTGGAACCTCCACTGGCAGCGAGACTTCGCCTTCGCCGAGCCGAAGGTGTTCGACCGCGAGGCGCTCGAGGACGCCCGCCTGCGCGTGCGCTGCACGTACCGCAACGACACCGACCGGGTCGTGTACGGCGGCTACGGCTCCTTCGACGAGATGTGCTTCAACATGTCGTACGTGGCCGTCCAGGTCGGGGAGAGCGCAACCGAGGCGGACGGCTCGCGGCGCGACTGACCCGTCCGCGCGGTCACCACGAGCGACCGTCGCTCTCGTCGCCCCCGTCGGTTCCGACCGGTGGGGGCGACGTGCGTTGCGTCCCGTCCTGTTCAGAGCGTGCCCGGCGCCTACCTTGTCCTCCCCGCTTCTCTCGACGGATGGGCTGCCGTGACCAGGGACCTCTCGCGCCGTGACTTCGTCTCGACCACGTCGAAGGTCGCGCTCGGCGGGATGATCGTGCCGGCCCACGTGCTCGGAGGTCCGCGCCACCGGGCCCCGAGCGACACGCTGAACGTGGCCATCGTCGGTGCGGGGGGGATGGGCGGAGAGAACGCCCAGGAGCTCGGCGTCGAGAACATCGTCGCGGTCTGCGACCTCGACCACGCGCTCGTGGCGAAGAAGGTCGAAGAGCGGATGACGGACGGGGACGGCAACCCGCGCGAGAAGGGTCACCGCTGGGCGGAGCAGTACGCGGCGGCCACGAAGTACACGCGCTTCGACGAGATGCTCGAGCGCGAGCCGGCGCTCGACGCGGTCGTGATCGCCACGCCGGACCACACCCACGCCGTCATCGCCGCCGCGGCGATGCGGGCGGGCAAGCACGTGTACGTGCAGAAGCCCCTCACCTGGTCGGTCCACGAGGCGCGGGCGCTCGCCGCGCTCGCCGCCGAGACGGGCGTCGTCACGCAGATGGGCAACCAGGGCCACTCGTCGGACGAGGCGAGGCTGATCAACGAGTGGGTCCAGGCCGGCGTGATCGGGGCGGTCCGCGAGGTGCACGCATGGACCGACCGGCCGATCTGGGCGCAGGGCTTCCGGCGCCCCGCTCCGATGGATGCCGACTTCGACCCGTTGTCGTCCGAGCGGTCGTGGTGGCCGGGCTCGGTCGCCGAGTACGCGGCCTCCGGGCTCTACGCCGACTTCCGCGTCCCCGAGGGCCTCGACTGGGATCTCTACCTCGGCCCCTGCGCGCGTGACGTGCCGTACCACCCGATCTATCACCCCTTCCACTGGCGCGGCTGGACGGATTTCGGGGTCGGCGCGCTCGGGGACATGGGCGCGCATCTGATCGACCATCCGTACTGGGCGCTGGATCTCGGCTACCCCACCTGGGTCGAGGCGACGTCGACGCCGTGGGGCGGCCCCGCCGAGGACCCCGTGTCGTATCCGATGGCCACGACCGTGCACTACCGATTCCCGCGTCGTGGCGTGCTGCCGCCGGTCGACCTGCACTGGTACGACGGGGGCCTCATGCCCAGGCGGCCCGAGGCGCTGCCGGCGGACGTCGAGCTGGACCGCACCGGCGGGGTGATCTTCGTCGGCGAGCGTGGCGTGCTGATGCACGAGACGTACGGCCGGAACCCCATGATCTGGCCCGAGGCGCTGCGCGAAGAGGCGGCCGCGGTGCCGCAGTCGTATCCGCGCATCGAGGAGAGCCACGAGATGAACTGGGCCCGGGCGTGCCGCGGGGAGACCGAGGCGACGTCCCCGTTCTCGTATGCGGCGCCGCTCACGGAGGTGATGCTGCTCGGTATCGTCGCGCTCCGCGCCGGGCAGGGATTCCGGATGGAGTACGACGCCGAGAACATGCGTGTGCTCAACTCCGTCGAGGCCAATGCCCACCTGACGCGGGAGTACCGCGCGGGGTGGTCGCTGTGAGTCGGCGAAGAGTGGACGGCTCGCTCGCGCGGGAGGTCGCGCGACGCGCACGGGCCGCCTCGGTCGTGGCGGGTGCGGTGCTGCTCGTGGCGTGCGGCGGCGGCGGCGGCGAGATGGAGGCCGCGGAGAGCGGGGCGGTCGATGAGCCGGAGACCCCGGGCCAGGAAGCGCCCAACACGCTGACCGACGCCGAGCGCGCCGCCGGATGGGAGCTCCTCTTCGACGGAGAGACGCTGGACGGCTGGCGCGGCTACAACGAGGCCTCGGGGCCGCCGGAGGGATGGGCCGCGATCGACGGGACGCTCCAGCGCACCGGCCCGGGCGGCGACATCGTCACCGATCGCACCTTCACCGACTTCGAGCTCGCGCTCGAGTGGC